>NZ_JANSWL010000040.1:0-70824 GCF_028539135.1 Butyrivibrio sp. DSM 10294
CATAATGCTATTAATATCCCTCATTCTATTTGAGCACCCATAAGGATGCTCTATTTGTCATGCAATTTTCAAGGTACTGATTATTAAACAAACCTCTTCGTTTTAACTTGACATTTAATAGTTAGTCTATTAAACAAAAAAGGAGTACCCTAAGGTACTCCTGATATAAACAAATATTACCAGAATACATGCGCTCCGATGATGATTCCTTCGCGGCCGTTAACGCGGCGGAAGTGGAGTGCGCCGCCAACGGTGGTCTCACCGTTAATGGCTGCCTGTGCTGCCTGATAACAGGAATCGTTGATCCTGCCGCTGTTATATACATTGGCTACGGTTCCGTTAAGGGCAGGTGTAAACTGACCTGAAGCGTATATTACGCCATAAATACTGTTCTGATATGCACCGCTCTTGACACGGTTCATAACTACAGCGCCTACTGCAAGCTTGCCTTCATAAGGCTGGTTACCTGCTTCGCACTGGATGAGGGCTGCAAGAAGCTTAACTTCATCAGCATCTGCTGAAACCTTGCCACGGTTTTTGGTAAGGGCGGCCTTCTTCTCAGCTTCCTCCCTGATTTTGATGGCGGCAACGGTCTCACCCTGGTCAATCCTGAACTCTTTTGTCACGAAGCTGCTCTGAACATAGCCTGTCTCATCGTTGAAATCAACGCTGATCCAGCCATCTCCCGTATCCTCTATCATTTCGACAAAAGTGTTCTGGGGGAGAACTCCGAGTACAGAAGAATCCTCGGAAGCTTCTGCTCTGACATTGAGTGCACTGCCGGAAGTCTTGACTACCTGTCTTCCAACGTCAAGGGCCTGTGCCTGTGCCTCGTCATCGAAAAGTAGATATTCGTCCTTGGCCCATCCGATAAGGTCTCCGGACTGGAGCTTGGTCCATCCGTCCTTCCTGTCAATGATCCTGCCACCGCAGTCCTTGTACAAAACTCCGACTTTGGTGGAGTCCTCGCTGGGCTCCTCTCTTACGTTCATGGCTCTGGAAACATTGGCCATAACAAGAGTAGACTCTGTTGTATCCTCCGTAGTCTGGGCGGAACTTGCTGCAGATGATGACTTGTCTGCGTTCTTGGCTGCCTTAACCTCTGCTGCATCTTTGTCCAAACCAAGTGGTGCCACGGGGCTTAAAATGTTTGAAATACCGGTGGAGGGTTCGCCGTATGCTCCAGCATTGCGAGCCTCCGCAGTTACTCCGCCGTTCGCCACAAGGGTGATACCAAGAAGGGTCGTCATGACCAGTCTTGCTATCCCGGCGGATAACTTTGCTGTCTGTTTCATGATTCTAATAACCTCGATGTCTTTATTTGTTACAAATATGTTGCAATTTGTTAACGTCCTCAAAACACAACAATATTACTAGAAATATTTAATTTTGTCAAATTTGTTTATATATTTTGCCTATAAACCGCCTGCTGATGGGGGGAATAGGGCTTCTGGGGCAGGGGAGTATATGGGGAGGCAGCGGGGCGGAAGCATCGGGAAAATGCTGGTTTTCGTGCGCCTCGTGATTCTCTAAGACTCGATGGTGAAGGAATGACTCCTACTCATGCCTATTCGTGGACAGTCGTCATTCCTTCGCCCTCTCGTCTTGATAATCATCTCGTCGTGCGAGAACTGCACATTTTCCCGATGCTTCCGCCCCGCTGCCTCCCCATATACTCCCCTGCCCCAGAAGCTCCTATTCCATGCATACCCGCGGCTGTTTATAGACAAAATACACCAACGAAATATCCACAAAGAGGGGGCTGCAATCCTTTTGTGATTAGCGAAAGTTATTTAACATACGGTAACATACAAACTCCCTCATAGTCATCGCACAAACGCCTCTCACAAGGATTGATGAAACGGCCCGGTTTGGGGGTAAAATCTACTTCTTTCCATCATACACAAACAGCTCTGGGAAGACTTCTATAACGTAAGATTTAGAGAAAGACCTTACGGATTGGAAGTAGCGTAAAATGCGCAGGTGACAACAAGTATTTTACGCTACTTCCAATTCGTAAGGCCCATTCCAAAATACTTCCGGCATGAATCCCCCGGAGCGTCCGGGTAGCCAATAAGTAGATTTTATAGGTTTCTACTTCTATCGATGCAGGCAGTTACAGCGTCCATGACTGTTCCGCGGAAGCCTTGCTCTTCCAGGACGCGTACAGCTTCGATTGTGGTGCCTGCAGGGGAACATACCATATCCTTCAGTTCACCGGGGTGCTTACCGGTTTCAAGAACCATTTTTGCACTGCCAAGGACAGACTGTGCTGCGAATTCATAGGCCTGCTTACGAGGCATTCCACCTGCAACTGCAGCATCTGCCATGGCTTCGATGAAAAGAAATACGTAGGCAGGTGATGAACCGCTGACTCCAACCACTACATCCATCAACGATTCAGGCACTGTATAGGCCTTGCCAAAGCTCTCAAGAAGCTCCAATACAAAGTGAAAATCACTGTCACCCACCAGGTCGTTTCTACATACCGCTGAGCAGCCCTCAAGTACAAGGGCGGGAGTGTTGGGCATTACTCTTATGATCTTGGTTGGTTTCTCGAACTCTTTTGCCAGCCATGCGATTGTCTTGCCTGCAGCGATTGAAACAACTACCTTGCTCTCATCAATGCTGTCCATGATATCTGCGATGACAACCTTGAGATACTGGGGCTTAACGGCAAGGATGACGATGTCCGCCTCCTTGGCTACGGCTTCGTTGGAATCACGAACCTGAATGCCGTATTTGTTAGCAATCTTAAGTCTGGTCTCCTCTGTTGCCGCAGTTCCGATAATCTCGTTGGGGCCCATGAGCCCTTTTGCCAAAATACCACCAATCATGGCCTTCGCCATATTTCCAAGTCCGATAAATCCTACAGTCATTGCTTAGCTCCTCCTTTGTCTTGATGCCTCAAATGTCAAAATTGCTGATGATGTAGCAGCGTTCATGGATTCCACCTCTCCCTTCATGGGTATGAGAATGTACTCTCCTGCTGCATCTGCGGTCTCTTTTGTAAGACCGTTACCTTCATTTCCTATCAAAAAAGCTGTGGGCTTAGTGTAGTCAAATTCGTCGTAGTTCCTGGTTCCCTTAAGGTGCGCTGCGTAGGTGCTGATGCCGCTTGCGTGGAGCTTTTTGAGCATTTCGGGAACATTCTCTACATATATAAAAGGCATTCTGAAAATGGATCCCATTGTGGATCTGATAACCTTGGGATTGTAAATGTCCGCGGAGCCCTTACTAAGGATAATCCCCGTAACTCCGGCACCTTCTCCGCTTCGCAGCATTGTTCCAAGATTGCCGGGATCCTGAATATTCTCAAGAATAAGAATAAGCGGCGCTGCGTCCTTGTCAGTCTCGTTGTAGCCTTCGATGACTTCCTCTTCGGTGTAATGATACTGCCTTATCACCGCCAGAACCCCTTGCGGCGTCTGGGTCGCAGCCATTTTCTTCATAACTTCCTCGGAAACAGGCTCAGCTCCGTACCTCCAGAGAATCTCTTTGTCATCTTCACCGGCACTGTCAAGGAACTTCTCGGTAACATACACTTCCCTGACCTGCAATACCGGTGCTTCCCTCAGCATTTTCATGCCTTCGATGACGAAGACGTCTCCTTCTCTTCTTGCTTTACTTTTTTCTATATAGCTAACAACCTTCTTGACACGGTCGTTATTAACACTTGTGATCATAACTATTCCTCATTTATCTATTATTCAAGAAAGCGACTGTTGCACTCTTCTCAAAAATTATAACACCTCCTATTTCTACCAACAACAAAGTAAGCTAAATACATAAAACGAAAAAGACCTGAAACAGCCGACTGTTCTGAGCGAAGTCGATAGGAGGCTGTTTCAGGTTTTTTGAGTTTTAATGAATCACGACGCAGATGACAACAAGTATTTATAGCTCCTGTTCTCTTCGGCATCGATTCCCGTCCCGGAAATAAATCAAAGTATACGTGCGATCTCGTACATGTACTCGTTGATGTTCTTCTTCATTGCAAGAGCCTCGTCGATATCGTAATCAACGAACTGGCCGTTGCGGTAACCAACTACTCTGTTGGTCTTGCCTGCTGCAAGGATATCAGCTGCGTAGCATCCCATCATGGAAGCATATACACGATCCTTACATGTAGGGCTACCACCACGCTGCATGTAACCAAGGATTGAAGCTCTTGTCTCAAGACCTGTAGCAGCCTCGATACGACGAGCCATTGAAGTTGAATGTCCGATACCCTCGGCATTAACGATGATGTGGTGTGTCTTACCTTTTTTACGGTTATCAATGATGTTGTCAATGATGCGCTGCTCATTGTAATCGTACTTCTCAGGAAGAAGGATGTCGTCAGCACCGTTGGCGATTGAGCACCAAAGTGCGATATATCCTGCGTGACGTCCCATAACCTCAACGATACTTACACGCTCGTGAGATGAGGATGTATCACGAATCTTGTCGATAGCGTCCATAGCTGTATTGATGGCTGTATCGAAACCGATTGTATAATCTGTGCAGGAGATGTCCAGGTCGATTGTTCCGGGAACACCTACAGTGTTGATACCCTGCTGTGAAAGCTTCTGAGCTCCGCGGTAAGATCCGTCACCGCCGATAACTACCATTCCGTCTATTCCATGCTTGCGGCAGATCTCAGCGCCCTTAGCCTGTCCTTCGGGGGTTGTGAACTCCATGCAACGAGCTGTTCCAAGGATTGTACCACCGCGCTGGATGATATCTGAAACGCTGCGTCTGTCCATATCGATGATCTCTTCATTAAGAAGACCCTGATAACCCTTCTTGATACCCTTAACCTTAAGTCCGTTTGCAAGTGACTTACGAACAACTGCACGGATTGCAGCGTTCATTCCCGGTGCATCACCACCGCTGGTAAGAACTCCGATTGTTTTGATCTGCTTTGCCATAATCATTTCCTCGATTCTAAAACTGTCTTTATTTAACCTCTAAAAAATCCTAATTAATATAATACAAAAATGCCGCATTGACAATAGTTTGACATACTTAAATTAAGTGTACCGCAAACTTTTTTTGTCTGCAATAAAATTTGCCTAAACAATATCAGCACTTTTCTGACAAATGACACCTGAAATGGGATAAATAGCACTTCTCATGCCGCCGGGCATTTGATAAACTATCGATATAACGTGATCAAAGAGGAGAAAGGTATATGGGAACATTTTCAATCAACCCCGGCGGGGTAAAAACAAGTGCAATTCAGCTTCAAAACGCCGGGCAAAAACTGCAGTCTTTTTCACCGCAGATCCGCCATATACTACAGAAGACATCCGCAGTGTAATGTATGCCATGAAACATAACGGAGACACTTATGGTCTTTCAATTGATCAACAGGCTCTGATGGCACAGGTACAAAAGAAATTTCTCAGCAGCATTCCTCAAACTGATTACCCGAATTACGAATCAGTTACCGATGTCTATGGAGGTGTCACCGGAAATACCTGCAGAACCAAGAGTTATTATGGTCACAGTCTCGATTATTGGTCAGACACCACGCATCCTGCCAAGGAATTATGGGCAGAGTACTTTTCTTATAATATGGCCGGTGATACCAAAAACCTTGAGCATTTGAAACAATACTACCCGGAAGCATATAAAGCTCTGACCGAGTATGCAAACTATGTGTATAAGGAAACAAACGGAGGCACCTGATGAAATTTGCTAAATTTATAGCTGCAGCAATGCTTACAACACTTATACTTACAGGCTGCGGTAACGTTAATAATGGAGGCGCAACTATGAGCGAAAATAACAATATAAATGCCATGGACGATTATCAGTACATGACACAGGTTCTTGGCTGCACGGATGAGGAACTCGCAGGCTTCGATGTAATCTCGGTTTGTTCCGTGCTCAAAATCAGAGAACAGAATCTTAGCAGTGAAGATGCACACAAGCTGGTAAGCAGATTAAAAGACAGTTATACAGATGACGGCAGATGCAGCATCTATATGATCTCTACCGCAGCCGGAGGCGTAGGCATTTCATCGGATATCGAAGTATCCAGGATAAGCTATTACGTAAATAACGGCAATGAGATCATCAATGCTGTCTTTGATATAACAAACAAGCAGTATTTTCTTAATGACACTACTCCTCACGCCCTTTCCGACGCACAGTCCGAAAGTTTAAAAACCATCGCCAACAGAAACGATGTCAAAACCTGGGAAACTGTCACCCGCGGCGAAGAGAAGGAAACAACAGGCTGCTATGAGTGGAAAATTGTATTTCAGGACGTAAACGGCATATATTACGCCTATGAAGGCAGTAGCGCCGACGGCAGCACCTTCCCACCAACCTACGGCGGAGTAGACGGCGAACTGTACGATATCTTACACCAATAATGTAGTATCGATACTGAGATATGTTATAATCAGTTATCACTTTTTATTGGGGAAAAAAAATGGCTTTTACTCACTTACACGTCCACACGGAATACTCTCTTTTGGACGGTTCCAACAAGATAAAAGAATACGTTAAAAGACTTAAGGACCTGGGCATGACCGCCGGTGCCATCACGGATCACGGCGTCATGTACGGCGTCATAGATTTTTACAAGGAGTGCAGGGCTGTAGGCATCAATCCCGTTCTGGGGTGCGAGGTCTATGTAGCTCCCGGCTCCCGTTTTGAAAAAGAGTCTGCGGTTACGGATGAGAGATACTACCATCTGGTACTCCTTGCTGAGAACAACGTGGGCTATGCCAACCTTTCCCATATCGTAAGCCGCGGCTTTACCGAAGGCTATTATTACAAGCCCCGTGTAGACATGGAGCTTCTGGAGCAGTACCACGAGGGCATAATCGCCCTTTCCGCCTGTCTTGCCGGCGAGATTCCAAGGAATGTCATCAAGGGCGAGCCTGTTAAGGCCAAGGAAGCTGCTATGCGCCTTGATAAGATATTCGGCCACGGCAACTTTTTCCTTGAGCTTCAGGACCATGGCATTCCGGAGCAGAGAACTGTCAACAACTACCTGCTGGCTCTGTCACAGGAGCTTGATATTCCGCTGGTTGCCACGAACGACTGCCACTACACCTACGCCGACGACGCGGAGGCCCATGACCTGCTTCTCTGCATTCAGACAGGTAAAAAAGTCACCGACGAAGACCGTATGCGCTACGAAGGCGGTCAGTACTACGTCAAGAGCGAGGAGGAGATGCGACATCTTTTCCCCTATGCGCAGCAGGCTATTGATAATACGCAGAAGATCGCTGACAGATGTAACGTTGAGATTGAATTCGGCGTTACCAAGCTCCCTCACTACGAGGTGCCTGAGGGCTATGATTCCTGGACTTATCTGAATAAGCTCTGCGACGACGGTCTTGCGGAGCGCTATCCCGAGGACGACGGTACCCTTCGTAAGCGCCTTGACTACGAGCTCTCAGTAATTCAGAAGATGGGCTACGTTGATTACTTCCTTATAGTATGGGACTACATCAACTACTGCCGTCAGAATGGCATCGCCGTAGGCCCGGGACGTGGCTCCGCAGCAGGAAGTATTGTCTCCTATTGCATGCATATCACCAATATCGATCCCATTAAGTATGACCTTCTCTTTGAGCGTTTCCTTAACCCGGAGCGAGTATCCATGCCTGATATAGACGTGGACTTCGAGTACGAGAGACGCCAGGACGTTATAGATTATGTTACGGAAAAATACGGTGCCGACAAGGTTGTGCAGATCATAACCTTCGGTACACTGGCAGCCAAGGGTGTTATCAGGGATGTGGCCCGTGTTATGGACCTGCCCTACAGTTTTGGCGATACCATTTCCAAAATGATACCAACAGAGCTCAACATCACTCTTGATGCAGCTCTTAAGATGAATCCGGAGCTCCGTGCCCAGTACGAGCAGGACGAGACCGTTCACAAGCTCATCGACATGTGCAAAAAGCTTGAGGGTCTACCCCGCCACACCTCAATCCATGCAGCCGGCGTCGTTATCTGCCAGGCTCCTGCAGAGGATCTGGTGCCACTGTCACGCTCCGCTGAAGGAAATATTACAACCCAGTTCACCATGACTACCATAGAGAAGCTGGGACTACTTAAGATGGACTTTTTGGGACTTCGCACCCTTACCGTTATCAAGGATGCAGTCCGTTTCGCCAACGAATCTCTGGGCAAAAAGCCCGGTGACGAAGGCTTCATAGACATTGATAGGATTGATTACAACGACCCTGCGGTTCTTGCCTCCATCGGAAGCGGCAAATGCGACGGTGTATTCCAGCTGGAGTCAGGCGGAATGCAGAACTTCATGAAGGAGCTTAAGCCCCAGTCCCTGGAGGACGTAATTGCGGGCATTTCCCTGTACCGCCCCGGCCCAATGGACTTCATTCCCAAGTACATCAAGGGTAAAAATGATGCTTCCTCCATCTCCTACTCCACACCGGAGCTGGAGCCGATATTAAAGCCCACCTACGGCTGTATCGTGTACCAGGAGCAGGTTATGCAGATCGTTCAGCAGCTTGCTGGCTACAGCCTCGGACGAGCTGACCTGGTTCGTCGTGCCATGAGTAAGAAGCACGAGGACGAAATGGTCATAGAGAGGGAGAACTTCGTCAACGGTAACGAAGCCGAGAATGTTCCCGGCTGTGCTTCCAAGGGAATATCCATCGAAGTTGCCAACAGAATCTATGATTCCATGATGGACTTTGCGAAATACGCTTTTAACAAGTCCCACGCCGCCTGCTACGCTGTTGTTGCGCTGCAGACCGCATGGCTTAAATACTACTATCCTGTTGAATTCATGGCCGCCCTTATGACCTCAGTTATCGATAACTCGGGAAAAGTTTCGGGCTACATCATGAGCTGCAGGAACATGAATATCACTCTTTTGCCCCCTGACATCAATGAGGGCTTCGATGGCTTCTCTGTGGCTGAGATTGACGCCGGAGAGAATGACAGACCTATTCCCGGTGCGGCTATAACCTGCGCTCCCGGCAAGAAGAAGGCAATCCGCTATGCCCTCACAGCCATCAAGGGCGTTGGAAGGCCCGTTATCTCCGCCATTGTAAAAGAGCGTAAGCTCCGCGGCAAGTTCAAGGACATCGACGACTTCCTGACCAGAATGCAGGACGCTGACAGCGAAGTTAACAGACGCGCCATCGAGAACTTTATCAAGGCAGGCGCCTTCGACTGCTTCGAGGGCACCAGAAAACAGCTCATGACCGTCTATGGCCAGATCATGGACCGCCTCCACAGCGCAGGCAAGAACAGCATGGCAGGCCAGATGTCTCTTTTTGACATAGCAGGAGAAGACACCAAGGCCCAGTACAAGATCCCGCTTCCCAAAGTAGGAGAATTCCCTCGTGAGCTCATGCTGGAATTTGAAAAAGAAGTGCTTGGCATCTACGTTTCAGGGCACCCCCTTGAAGAATACGTTGCCATGTGGAAAAAGAAGATCACCAACACCACCACCGATTTCTATCTGGACGAAGAAACCGGCAAGCCTGTGGTTAAAGATAATGACAGAGCTGTGATCGGAGGAATAATCTCCGAGAAGAAGATAAAATACACCAAGAACGACCAGATAATGGCCTTTATAACCTTAGAGGACCTGGTGGGAAGCATTGAAGTAATCGTCTTCCCCAAGACCTATGAAGCCAACGCCCCGCGCCTAGGCGAAGACGCCAAAATATTCATCGAAGGCCGCGTCTCCGTAGAAGACGAGCGCGACGCCAAGCTAATTGCTTCCAAGGTCACCCTCTTCGATGAAGTACCCAAGACTGTGTGGCTACGCTTCCCCAATAAGGAAGCCTATGAAGCCGCTGATGCCAGCATAATGAACATAATCTCAAGCAGCGATGGCAACGACGAAATCGCCATCTACTTAAACGACACCAAGCAGATCAAAAAGCTCGGCAGGCAATTCAGCATCAAGGCTGACACCGCTATCCTGGAGCGTTTCTCCTCGCTAATTGGCAAAGAGAATGTTCAGCTGACGTAACCTGAGGAGATAATTCATAGAGCGAAAAAACGGAAATCCGCTGACTGCTTTGAGCGTAGTCGATAGGAAGCGGATTTCCGTTTTTGAGTTCTAATGAATTACAACGCAGGTGACAACAAGTGTTTTCACAAACCGGTCACCTTTCTTACGGGGTAAACTGTATTACTGTCCAATATTGTTGCGGATTAAATTAAGCCTGTACTGCTGCCTTGAGGGCTTCTGCTCTGTCTGTAGCCTCCCAAGGAAGGTTAAGATCGTTACGGCCGAAGTGACCATAAGCTGCTGTCTGCTTGTAAATAGGTCTACGAAGGTCAAGCATCTTGATGATTCCTGCAGGACGAAGATCGAATACCTTACGAACTGCCTCTGTAAGCTTCTCATCAGAAACCTTACCTGTGCCGAATGTATCAACAAGGATTGATGTAGGCTGTGCTACACCGATAGCGTATGAAAGCTGGATCTCTGCTCTGTCTGCAAGGCCTGCTGCAACGATGTTCTTTGCAACGTATCTTGCTGCATATGCTGCAGAACGGTCAACCTTGGTGCAGTCCTTACCAGAGAAAGCTCCGCCGCCGTGACGAGCTGCTCCGCCGTAGGTGTCAACGATGATCTTACGGCCTGTAAGTCCGGCATCACCCTGAGGTCCGCCGATTACGAAACGGCCTGTGGGATTGATGTAGATCTTGGTATTGTCATCAACAAGTGAGAGGTCAACAACTGCATCGATAACGTACTTTCTGATGTCAGCGTGGATCTGCTCCTGTGTTACTTTCTCGTCGTGCTGGGTTGAGATAACGATGGCCTCAAGTCTCTTAACCTTGCCGTTCTCGTCGTACTCAACAGAAACCTGGCTCTTGCCGTCTGCTCTGAGGTAATCAAGAGTTCCGTTCTTTCTAACCTCTGTGAGCTTCTTGGTAAGCTTGTGAGCAAGGCTGATAGCGTAAGGCATGTACTCCTCGGTCTCGTTGGTAGCATATCCGAACATCATACCCTGGTCGCCGGCACCGATGGCTTCAAGCTGCTCATCTGTCATCTGGTTCTCTCTTGCCTCGAGAGCCTTGTCAACACCCATAGCGATATCAGCTGACTGCTGATCAAGTGCTACAAGTACTGCGCAGGTATTGCCGTCAAAGCCCTTAGCTGAGTTATCATATCCGATCTCGCAGATTGTCTCACGAGCGATCTTGGCATAATCAACATGAGCCTTGGTTGTGATCTCACCTGTGATGAGAACGAAACCTGTGCAGGCTGCTGTCTCGCAGGCAACACGGCTCATGGGATCCTGTGCCATGCAGGCATCAAGGATCGCGTCTGAGATGTTGTCGCAGATCTTATCGGGATGTCCCTCTGTTACTGACTCGGAAGTGAAAATAAACTTATCCATTCTAATTATCCTTTCTTCACAAAAAAACTCCGATTATCTTGTTGCGTGCGTAACAAAACAATCGGAGCTGATCATCGTATCAGATCCTCTTATTGCTCGTATTCCAATCCTTTGGAATTGCACGCTCAGGTTGGCACCTTCCGATTCGGCTCGGGGTTGCCGTGGCTTCACAGGTCCTATGTACCTCCACCACTCTGAATAAGAGAACGGTTAATTGTTAAACCGGACTTTTTTAGTCCGTTAAGAAATGTTAACCCATTAATCCTACAAAATCAATAGGGATTTCATAAATTCATTAACATTTTGAAAAAAAATATCATTCGTTGGCATTGCCTTTGAAAATAACGATGCCCTTTTTCTTGAACTTCTTGGGAGCCTCTGTGGTTGCTGCGCCATCTGTTGAAGCGGGCTTCTTAACAACCTTACGTACTACCTTCTTCTCGCCCTCTGCTGTGGTCGCAGCCTTAGGCGCCGCCTCTGCTGCTCCCGCCGGCGCAGATGCCTTCGGCGCCGCAGCCTTTTTGGCTGCCGGCTTCTTCGTTACGCCTGCTGCAGCGGCTACCTGGTCTACGACCGAGGTTCGCTTAGGCGCAGCCTTCTTCTCCGGCGCAGGCGTAGCCTTGGGCGCCGGCCTCTGTGCAGCCTTCGCTGCTGCCTCCGCCGCTACCTTGGCAGGATCCTGCAGTTTCATTGTCAGCGAGATTCTCTTTTTATCAAGCTCAACATCAAGTACCTGTACGTCAACGATGTCGCCTACGCTCACCGCCTCAAGAGGATGCTTAATAAACTTATCTGTAATATGTGAGATATGTACCAGTCCGTCCTGGTGAACACCTATATCCACGAAGCAGCCAAAGTCGATTACGTTACGAACCGTACCCTTCAGCACCATACCGGGCTTAAGATCCTTCATATCAAGGACGTCGCTTCTAAGGATAGGTGCAGGCATGCTCTCACGAGGGTCACGAGAGGGCTTCTCAAGCTCTGACAGAATATCTGTAAGAGTGATCTCACCGATTCCCAGCTCCTCTGACAGCTTCTTTTTCTCAGCCTCGGTGACGCGCCTTGAAAGTGAGCCTACAGAAGCACCGGCTGCATTGTCCTGGCTGCGAACTTCAGCTGCGTCCTCGCCACCCTTGCCGCTTCTGCTATCATCCTCAACAACAGCCAGATTGCTGCCTGCAAGAGCTGCTGCCAGCGCTGCTCCCATTGCTGTGCCTGTATTCTTTATAACTACCTGCTTAGGCTTCTTCTGGGGCTTTGGCTTCTCGGTCTTAGCGGGCTTTTTCTCAAGTGCAGCCTTAGCCGCATTCTTCTGAGCTGCCCTTACATCGTCAAAGGTAATGCCAAGCTTGTCCATGAGCTTGAGCGTAGCTTCGTAGGACTCAGGGTGCACACTGGTTGCATCGAGAGGATTCTCACCGTCTGCGATACGAAGGAAACCTGCGCACTGCTCATAGGCCTTGGGTCCCAGCTTAGGCACGTTAAGAAGGTCTTCTCTCTTCTCGAACTTGCCGTGCTCCTCTCTGTAATCAACGATGTTCTTGGCGATAACCTTGCTGATACCTGAAATATACTGAAGAAGAGGTGCCGATGCGGTATTGAGATCAACACCTACCTTGTTAACACAGTCCTCAACCACGCCCTCAAGGGTCTCGCCCAGCTTTTTCTGGTTCATGTCGTGCTGGTACTGGCCCACACCGATGGACTTGGGATCTATCTTAACCAGCTCTGCCAGAGGATCCTGAAGTCTTCTTGCGATGGATGCCGCACTACGCTGTCCCACGTCAAACTGAGGAAACTCCTCTGTAGCCAGCTTACTTGCTGAATAAACGGAAGCCCCGGCCTCATTGACGATTACGTACTGAAGGGGTCTGTCCAGCTCTTTTATCAGTTCAACGATGACCTGCTCAGACTCTCTTGAAGCGGTTCCGTTACCTACGGAAATAAGGTCAACGTCATATTTGTCGATGAGCTTCTTGAGCTCTGCCTTGGACTCCTCAACCTTGTTCTGAGGAGCTGTGGGGTAGATAACCTTGGTATCAAGGACCTTGCCGGTGGCATCAACGATTGCCAGCTTGCAGCCTGTTCTGAAGGCGGGATCCCAGCCAAGCACTGTTTTGCCAGCGATGGGCGGTGCCATAAGGAGCTGAGTCAGGTTCTTGCCAAATACGGAAATAGCTCCGTCCTCAGCCTTCTCTGTCAGCTCATTTCTGATATCACGCTCAATTGCAGGTGCGATAAGTCTCTCATAGGCATCCTGATTGATCTCCTCGATGACGGGAGTTGTGATGGGATTGTCATTTTTGAGCATCTTCTTATTAAGATACTGAAGGATCTGCTCCTCGGGAGCTTCGATCTTGACCACCAGGAACTTCTCGGCTTCACCTCTGTTAAGGGCCAGAACTCTGTGTCCCAGCACCTTGCCAAGGGGCTCCTCGTACTCGTAATACATCTCGTATACGCTCTGGGCCTTCTCATCCTTGGCCTTACTTGTAAGGCGGCCCTGCTCCATTGTGGCTTCTCTGATATATGTTCTGAAATCAGCGTTGTCGGAAACATCCTCAGCGATGATATCCATAGCTCCCTGAAGAGCTGCTGCGGGGTCATCCACACCTTTTTCAGGATCTACAAAGGCAGCTGCCTCCTCCTGCAAAGGCTTGGTTGTCTCCTGGGCAAGAAGGATCTCTGCCAGAGGCTCAAGGCCCTTCTCTCTTGCAACGCTGGCTCTTGTCTTTCTCTTAGGACGATAAGGAAGGTACAGATCCTCGATGGCAACCATGGTCTCAGCTGCGATGATCTTGGCCTTAAGCTCATCAGTTAACTTGCCCTGCTCCTCGATAGAAGCAAGAACCGCCTCTCTTCTCTCTTCAAGGCCTCTTAAATACTTAAGTCTCTCGTCGAGATTACGGAGCTGCTCGTCGTTAAGGGATCCTGTCACTTCCTTACGATAACGGGAAATGAAGGGAATTGTGTTGCCCTCGTCAATCAGCTTAATGGCTGCTTCCACCTGCCATTTTTCTACGTTAAGTTCCTCTTTGATCTTTAATACAATATCCATACTGTCCTCACTAAAAAAAGCTTAATACTCATGCCGTATCCGATAAACTCAGCCTTATTTTTGTCTGAACTTTTCATAAACAGCACACACTCCCCTATTATACCAAGCCTTTGCGGGCATTTTCAAGACTCTGCGAAGGTCCGAAACATTGTAAAAAACCCGTTCTTATTGTAGAATCAAAATAAGAATGTATGTTTTGCACAGCGAGGAGTTACATGTCAGACAACGGGGACGATAAGTACTATTACAACAATTACAACTACAACCAGGCCCACAACGACCTGGATCAACACGTTAATCTTGCGACCGTGGCTATGGTTGCAGGACTTTTGTCAGTTCCATTTTGTTTTTTTGGATACATTGGTATCGTGCTTGGCGGCATAGCAATAGTGATGGCCATCCTGTCCAAGGGTACAGCCGCGAAGTTCCTTCCGCAGGCCAAGAAGGGCATTGCCTACGGAGCTCTCGGCGTCATAATAGGCTATGCAGTGGTTATCTCCAGTATACATATGCTTCTCACCAATCCTGAGATGCGTCAGCAGATGAACCAGATAAGCCAGCAGTTGTACGGAGTCAGCTTTGACGAGACACTTGAGGAATTGACGGGTAGTCCCGTTACTCCTGAGGGCA
Organism: Butyrivibrio sp. DSM 10294; assembly: GCF_028539135.1. Lineage (NCBI taxonomy): Bacteria > Bacillati > Bacillota > Clostridia > Lachnospirales > Lachnospiraceae > Butyrivibrio > Butyrivibrio sp. DSM 10294. The sequence continues at coordinate 15,043 of NZ_JANSWL010000040.1, forward strand.
ACTGATAGCAGTTTTCCCATATTTAAGTGTCCGGAAAAGAGGTGCCTATGAGTATTATCGGTGCTGTAAATAGCGGATACGGAGCAGTCGGATTTTTTGGCACACCCGGTACAACGGATGCCTCCAAGGCCGAGGGTTCCAAACCTATTTTGAATCCTTCCGAGTCCACCCAGGTTCAACCCGGAAAGAAGTCCTCTCCTGCGGAATGTCAGACCTGCAAGGAGCGCAAATACCAGGACGGTTCCGATGAGATGGTCTCCTTCAAGACCGCCCAGCATATCAGCCCTCAGGCCGCAGCAGCAAGAGTTCGCGGTCATGAAGCCGAGCACGTAAGTAACGCCTACAAGGATGCAGCCCAGCATAACGGCAAGGTCCTTCAGGCTTCAGTTTCGATCAAAACGGCAGTATGTCCGGAATGTGGCAGAACCTATGTCTCCGGCGGAGAGACTGCCACCAAGATAAAATATACAAATGAAGAAAATCCTTACCAGCAGGCCAGAAAAGCCCTCGACAAACAGGGCACTCTCGGTGCAAATGTGGACCTTGCCGGCTAAGGCAGGGGAGTACACCTAATGTCAGAATTAAAGACCATATCACAGCTTAAAGCTATCGCCAAAGAGAGATCTCTTGGCAAGTACGGCACCCTCATCGGTGCCGCTATCATTCTCGGCATCATCAGATTCCTGGTGATCTCGATCACATCCTCTTTTACCGCAGGATCAAGGAGCCCCATAGCAATCGTACTTGGCTGGCTCATCGCGATCATCGTCAATACGCTTCTCGGAGTCTTCGTATCCGGCGAAGCTTATATGTACATGAATCTTATCTATTCCCAGACCGTTAGTATATCGGATATATTCTTCGGATTTAAGCAGCAGCCCCAGAAGGCCGTGGCTCTTCAGGGCATCTTTGAGATTATCGCCAACGTGCTGACTCTGCCATATTTTGTGCTACTGTACGGCTTGCAGGCGGGTATTGATTTCTCAACTTCTATCCCATTTCTCATCCTGACGCTTGTATCATATCTTCTTTTGTTTTACGCGAAGATTGTATTTTCCCAGATCTTTTTCCTTCTCCATGACTTCCCGGACTGGTCGGTCAGACAGATCCTCACCACCGGCATTCATCTCATGAAGGGCAAAAAACTGAAATACCTGGGCCTTATCTTGAGTTTTATCCCTATGATTCTTCTTGGGTGCATAACCCTATTTATCCCGCTGCTGTGGATCAACGTATATATGCTTGCAACCTACGCAGCCTTTTATCAGGATATTATGTCCGGCGCTGCAGCGCAGAAAGAAGAAGGTGAAAATGGACTTAATTGATGCTATCAAAGCCATAGACAAGCCCCACGAGGATGACGTCTTAAACAGACTTTTTACCCCCTGGGGAGAAAATCTTAATTCGGATAAAGTGCTGCAGGAGTACCCGCGCCCACAATTTGTCCGTGACAACTATGTGAACCTGAACGGCTACTGGGACTACACCTTTGTCTCTGAAAAAGAGTCCGTTGAGATTCCTTCCGACGACAAGATGGAGGGCAAGATCCTGGTACCTTTTTCACCGGAAGCAATGCTGTCGGGAGTCGAGAAGCGTCTTGAGCCCGATCAGTACTTATGGTACAAAAAAGACCTTCCCGCCCTCACAAGGAAATTCAAGGATTCCAGATATCTGCTGCATTTCGGCGCTGTGGATCAGTTCGCCGATATCTACGTGAACGGAACCTACCTGGGTTCTCACAGTGGCGGCTATCTTCCTTTTACAGTCGATATCACTGAACATCTGTATTTTTCCCCGGACGGAAGCTACGCAGAAGACAACAAACTTGCGGTAAGGGTAAAAGATACAAGTGACTCCTCCTACCACAGCAGAGGCAAGCAGACTCTTCGCCGCGGCGGCATGTACTACACCTGTCAGAGCGGAATCTGGCAGACCGTCTGGATCGAAGAGGTGCCAAGCACTTATATCAGAGAGATCCGCATCAGACCTGAGGCGGACTTAAAGACCGTATCCATAGAGATTTCCACCAATAGGCCCAGCTCCGTGACAATCAAGACTCCCGGTCTTGAACTGGTTAAATCAGGGCGCTCTTTTGACAGCAACGAATCTGCTTTCCCCGGAGATGCCTCTTTTTCCTCAGACACCTATCCCACAATTGGGCAAAAGAGTGAGGGGGATACCCCTTCCTATTATCACTTCACCTTAAGTCTGAAGGACCCGCACCTGTGGAGTCCGGAGGATCCTTATCTATATCCTCTGCAGATTGATACAGGAGAGGATCATGTGCGCTCCTATTTCGCCATGAGATTCTTCTCCACGGAAAAAGATGACAAGGGTATCACCAGATTTTGCCTCAACCACAAGCCCTACTTCCTCATGGGAGTTCTGGATCAGGGCTACTGGCCGGACGGGCTCTACACCGCCCCCTCCGACGAGGCACTTATTTATGACATTACAGAGATGAAACGTCTCCATTTCAATATGATGAGAAAGCACATCAAGATCGAGTCTGCCCGCTGGTACTACCACTGCGACAGACTGGGCATGATCGTGTGGCAGGACATGGTAAGCGGCGGCTCTTCCTATGCCAAGCCCGTTGTAAGCTACCTGCCAACTCTTTTCCCCAAGGTATTCGGAAGAATGAGCGATGGTCCCGCCTACTACAAGACCTTCTCCAGAGGCTCCGCAGAGGGCCGCAGCGAGTGGCTGCTTGAGATGCAGAACACCATCCGATACCTCTACAACGTGCCTTCCATCGGCACCTGGGTTCTCTTCAACGAAGGCTGGGGACAGTTCAACGCCGCAGGCGCTACAGTTATGGCCAAAGAGATGGACGACTCAAGACCGGTTGATCAGGCCAGCGGCTGGTTTGACGAAGGAAGCGGAAGCTTTAGAAGTGTCCACAACTACTTCCGTCCCCTTAACGTGGAGATTGACAAGGCCGGTCGCGCCTTCGTTATCTCTGAGTACGGCGGCCTTACCTGCCACCTCGACGGCCACTCCAGCGTGGACAGAGTCTACGGCTACAAGAAATTCGAGAACCTCGACACCTTCGGTGTTGCCTACTACAACCTGATAAACGGCGACCTCAAGCCCCTTATCGCCAAGGGTCTCTCCGGCGCGGTCTATACCCAGGTCAGCGATGTGGAGGAAGAGGTTAATGGGCTGATGACGTATGATAGGAAGATCACGAAGATTAATCCGAATCTTGACCCGAATATGAGTAAGAGGCTTAATCAATGAGTACTAATACCAAGTCAAATACAATAAAGGACCTTACCGTCGGCGATCCTATGAAGCTGATCTTTGGCTTCGCAATGTCGCTGTTCTGGGGCATGCTGTTTCAGCAGCTCTATAATATAATTGATACTGCCATCGTATCCTGGTTTCTTGGCAAAGAAGCCTATACCGGCATGGGAACAACAGGTGCGGTGAACTTCCTTATCATGGGCTTTTGCATGGGAGTCTGCAACGGCTTTGCCATCCCTGTGGCCCAGAGATTTGGGGCAAAAGATTATAAAAGCATGAGAAAGTTCGTTTCTCATGCTATCATTTTGTGCAGTATTTTCGCTGTTGTAATGACTTTTCTTGTCAGCATATTCTGCAGACAGATCCTGGTCGCAATGAAGACTCCCGAGGATGTTCTTCAATATGCGTATCAGTATATCATCGTTATATTCCTGGGAATCCCCGTAACCTATATGTACAACCTGCTCTCAGGTATTATCAGAGCGCTGGGCGACAGCAAGCACCCGGTTCAGTTTCTCATCATCGCTTCCATCATCAACATCGGACTTGACCTTCTGTTTATCCTGCCCCTTCACCTTGGAATCACAGGTGCAGCGCTGGCTACGGTTATTTCCCAGTTTATCTCGGGCCTTATGTGCCTCATTTTTATCATCAGAAAGATTGATATCCTTCATCTCAAGAAGGAAGACTGGAGACTGGACAGATCCCATTTCTTCATCCTTATCAACATGGGTGTTCCCATGGGTCTTCAGTACTCCATCACCGCCATCGGAAGCGTTATCCTTCAGACTGCCATCAACAGCCTTGGAACTGACGCAGCTGCTGCCGTTACCACCGGCGGCAAAGTTGGCATGTTCTTCTGCATTCCTTTCGATGCTCTGGGCTCCACCATGGCCACCTACGGCGGTCAGAACGTTGGCGCAAAAAAACTGGATCACCTGTCCCAGGGTCTTGTAGCTGCCATCAAACTGGGCTGCGGCTACGCTATCCTGGCCTTCGTGGTCCTGTACTTCTTCGGAAGGAACTTTGCCATGATCTTCCTTGATGCCGGCGAAGTGTCCTGCCTTGACAATGCCCATTTATTCTTGATCTTCAACTCAATGTTCTACATACCGCTGGCTCTGGTCAACATCGTGAGATTCCTTATCCAGGGCATGGGCTACTCCATGTTTGCGATCCTTGCCGGCGTAATGGAAATGATCGGCCGCACCCTGGTGGCAACACTTCTCGTTCCCCTCATCGGCTTCAATGCAATCTGTCTTGCAAGCCCTGTAGCATGGGTTCTGGCTGACGCCTTCCTCATTCCGGCATTCATCATCGTACGGAATCGTCTTAAGAAAATATTTAACGGACAGGTGGAAGTATACTGAGGCGAATGGGGACATGACATGGGGACGGTTTTTATACCAATGGGGACGGTTCTTTATGGTATAGTTTTTTCTTTGCAAAAACTATACCATAAAGAACCGTCCCCATTGGTATAAAAACCGTCCCCACTTCATGCTTTAGAGTTTTCCTAGCAATTCTTGGTATGTTAACTCTCCGCCAAGATAATCGGATTCTCCTTCAAGTCCATCAATCACGGTCTTAATCTCTGCTTCGGTGAGGTTTTCGTCTGTGTAGTTTAGGTAAACTACTTTTCCCTTGGCATTCTCAAGGGCTTCATCTGTGGTTTCCTCTTCGTCGGGAAAATCGTTGCCGTTGAGGTCGTCGAAGTTGTAACCCTTGAGGGCGTAGGAGCTGACCATGTGGTGGTCACTGTCCATGATTAAATAGGTGTAGTAAAAGATTGCGCCGGCATAGTCCTGATTGAAATTGGTTATGACTGCTTTCTTTTCCACATATTCATAGCCTGCATTTCCGCCTGCGCCGTAGGCCCACTCGAAGATCGGGCAGTAGAGATGTCCGTCCTCGTACATATAGAGGGACTGCATACATCCCGGCGTAGATATGACTAAATCGGGGATATCATCATCGTTAAAATAAATAAGACCATAGCTCAGTTCATCAGCTTTATATCTGAGCGCGGCGTTTTGGGTTACCGTAAGGTAAGCATCCTTGTAAGTAGCAAAGGTTCCGTCAAAGCCCTCTCCAAAAAGAAGCTTTTTTACCGAATCACCGGATATATCCTGCCCCAGAGCATCTCTTACTTGCTCAGAAAAATAGTCCGGTGAAAAGAAACTATCCATGTAATCCTCGGAGTATCTCTTTTCGAATTCGCAGATGGCTACTTCCCTGCCTCTTTCAGTATCTCCGATAACGATAATGTCTTCGTAGTTATCAAAATTGCTGTCTGCAATGGTGATCTCATCTATATTCAAAAAAGTATAATCCACGAACTTGTTACCTTTATGCTCATTAAACAGAATATTATTTTCAGCCTGGACTTCGTCGCCCTTAGTAACCGTTAAATGTGCCAGCTTCCCCATACTATCTGACTCGTATGTGCTGAGGGTAAGTGTTACTTCGCCGCCATATTGGATAAGATTCGCATTCATGCTGTAATCCGCTTCGCCAAGCTTCCACAAAGAGTTATCTTCTTGAGCTGGGGCTTCGGTGCCGGCCAGGGAGGAGGAATCGGCTTCCTTGGCTGATTCATTTGTCTGAAGACTTACCGTACTTTCCTGCGGTTCATCGGATGTGGCCACACTTGAAACTTCCTTACTTACATTTTCAAATTCTGCAGGGGCAACCGCTTGCTGCTCTGCCTGGTTTCCGCAGCCCGCGAGCATAATGGCTACAGCCGCAGTAGCACTGATTACTTTTCCAAACCTTTTCATTTGCTTAATTCTTCTTTCCTTTTTTCAAAATATCTTTCATAAAATGATCTTCATCAATATCATTTTAATTCAATCTCAATGGGATCTGCCTCTGCACCAAAACCATTTCTGAAATAGGTAAGACCCTTATCTTTGGTCCAGGTCATGTTGCAGTAGTAGCCGGATTCAACCAGAGGATTCCAGAAGGAGAACTTGTAATTATCCCCCTCTTCTTCGATCTTTGTCTCATAATCTGTGGGGTTCTGGGGCTTCCCACTCTTTGAATAAATCAGCATAGAGTCCGTAAGAAACTCTTCCTCAGTGGGGATCTTCTCACACTGCTCTTCCATATAGATTGAATCTTCCGTAACGTAGAAGGTTCCCAGAGCATATCTGTCCATTCCGCTGTAAGTTCTCTCAGGGATATCTTCATACTGAACAGTCAGAGAGTACACATCGCCATTCTCATAATTGGCAAGAAGCTGAAGTTTAACCGTTATCTCATCGGGATCTTCGAAAAAGAAATTCTTTACTTGGTAGGTATATTCTTTTGACCCTTCTGCGAAGAAATAGTCATTGTGGACTTTGGCTGTCAGCGTGTTTCCAGCGGAAGTATTTGCTGCGGAAGCTGATGTCTTGCAAAAGCCCTCATAGGATTTCTTCAGATTCTCTGCTGTTATATCCTTGAACCAGAAGGCGTTATCAAGAAGTGCATCAACAGCCTCAGGCTCCTGACAAGGTTTTAAAGAAATGCGATTGTTCTCCATTAGCATTTCGTAATATGTATAGTCGTTACGGCCTGCATCATACTCCATATCTATAACAATATATGCGTTTTTATCAGCATTATCTGCGGATCTGATGCCCTCCATAAATAAATCGGGCTGGGAATTCATCCCCTCGAGGACTGATGTATCAATAGCTTCCAGAGTTCCCTCCGCTGTAACCTCATATATGTAGTTCATGGAATAGTGCCCTGTTCCTGCCCAACCTGACTTGATAACCTCCAGCATTCCGTCATTATCAAGGTCGGTCACGGCAAAACCGTAATTTGCAAAATCCGTGGCCTCAGTAAAATCGCCATGGGCCTCCTCTGAGAGTTGCCAAACTGCAGCCTCTTTCTCAAGGAGCTCCAGCTGCCCCTCAGTATCGAGCGCAGCGTTATCGGAATTTTCACTGCCTTTCCCGGCGATGACTTTCCAGTCGATGTCGTCATTTCTGTGCTCATAGAATTTACCTGCCACCGCAAGCCACTCCTCCATGGTCACTTCCTTTTCATCTTCTCCCAGATAAAACCAGTCCTCAGAGTCCAACTCGCGGTTTTCGTTTGCGTCGTACCAGGAGGCAACAGTCTCGGAAGTCTTTTTCCCCGACTCAAACTCCGTGTATCTGAATATATCATGAAGCGGCGCATCTCCCGGATACGCATACAAAACTCCGATAAGACCATCTGTATTTATGGGCACGTCATAGCCGCAGCCATCATATATCATCTTATATTCACCATCTACATTTTTGATAAGGGCCGACACCGGGCTGGCCAGAATAAAGAGCTCGTCCTCGCCGTCTTTATCCAGATCCATGATCACATAATTCACATCACGGTTACCGACAAGTTCTGTAAGACTGACGCTCTTTCCATCTAAGGTCTGAAGCTTTGCTTCTCCCTGCAAAAGAGCGTCATAGCTGATATTTTCAGCTGTTTCTTTTGATGTTTCTTTTGATGTTTCTTCTGTATTGGTTACAGACTTCTCCGTAACCTCCTGCAGCAAGGAATTTACATCACTGTCTTCCTGCTGCATCTGCTTATCTCCGCATCCTGTCATTACTACCATCGACGCGGCGATCATTAGTATCACTGTTCGTTTCAATACTTTTTTCATTACATTTATCTCCATATCAATAGATTATCAATTCAGTCTCCAGTTTACACACTCATTTAAACACAATATTTTTCTCTAATAAATCTCGCTATATGCCAAATGCTTATTCCTATTCCCCAAGCTATACAAATTAGTAGAATCGAGTAGGCTGACTCCTACTCGATTTCGCACACGAACATTCCGCATTTCATGCTCCATGTTCTTACGACCGGCAAATGAATTTGTATGCAAGCATCCATTCGCTTGCCGGTCTTGTGCTGCAAAAAGAGCCTAACCCCATTTGGATTAGGCTCTCTGATAATATTCAGTTAATGTTTATTCAAATGTAATCAATGTTCCGGCCTTGCCTCTAAGGGCATCAGCTACCGATGAAAGTGATGTTATAAGAACGGAGCCTTCGTGGTTGGCATTGAGGAACTCGATTGCTGCTTCAATCTTGGGAAGCATATCTACCTCGCCGAATTCTCCGGCTTCTATGTATTTCTGTGCATCGGCCACGGTCATCTTCTCGATAGGTGCCTGGTCCTCTTTTCCGAAGTTCTTGTATACACAAGGAACAGAGGTGAGGATGATGAGTCTGTCGGACTTAAGATCTGCGGCAAGCTTGCCTGCGATCGCGTCCTTCTCGATTACTGCAGAGGCGCCCTTCAGATTATGTCCCTGCTGGATTACGGGGATTCCGCCACCGCCGCAGGCGATAACTTCCTGGCCGGCATCTACAAGGGCCTTGATGGCGTCAATCTCAACTATGTCGATGGGCTTGGGAGCGGCAATGATTCTTCTGTATCCGTTGCCGGGTTCTTCCTTGACGAAGTTGCCCTTCTTGATCTCTACATCAGCGTCCTCTTTGGACATGTTACGTCCGATGGCCTTGGTGGGTTCATAAAAAGCTTCGTCGTAAGGGTCAACAGTAACCTGTGTAAGAATGGTGCTGACAGGCTTGGAAATACCGCGGCTTGTAAGCTCAGCCTTGAGAGAATTCTGAATATCGTAGCCTACATATCCCTGGCTCATGGCGCTGCAAACGCACATGGGAGCTGCCGTGTAATCGATATATATTCTGTGAAGCTCAGTCATGGCCTTGTGGATCATGCTGACCTGTGGGCCGTTACTATGAGTGATAACCAGCTGATATCCTGCCTCAACCAGATCTGCCAACGCCTTGGCTGTGATCTTGGTGGCATCCTTCTGCTCATTGGTGGTTACGCCAAGTGCTTCGTGTCCAAGAGAAACTACCGCCTTAATATTTTCCATTTCGCCCTCCGAATTCAAAAAAGATAAGGTAATTGTACCCCATTTCGCCCTGTATTAAAACATAATTCGTAAAAAAGCCCAACTGGCATTCACTGCCAATTGGGCTAATATCATTTTTAAAGCATTGTTGCCTGCTCTGTATTGAACTTGGGAAGCTTGGGCTGGGCTGCCTCTCCTCGGATCTCGATAAGGGGAGAAGCCTTGCCTTCAATATATTCACGGGTTATGGTCACACGGCCGATATTCTCGTCCTTGGGAATCTCATACATGATATCCAGCATGAATTCCTCGATGATGGCACGAAGGGCACGGGCTCCGGTATCTTTTTCCATGGCCTTCTCTGCGATGGCTTCAAGGGCGCCGTCGTCAAACTGAAGGTCGACCTCGTCGAGAGCCAGGAGCTTCTGGTACTGTTTGAGAATAGCGTTCTTGGGCTCCTTGAGGATCTTGATCAGCATCTCCTTGGTAAGGGCCTGCAGTGTGCAGATAATGGGAAGACGACCAAGGAACTCGGGGATCATACCGAACTTCTTAAGGTCGTCAACGGTAACGTTGGTAAGAAGATTAGGGTCATCCTCGTATTTATCCTTCAGGTCTGCATCAAAACCGATGGAAGTCTGCTTGTTAAGCCTCTGGGTGATGATCTCCTCCAGATCCGGAAATGCTCCGCCGCAGATAAAGAGGATATTTCTTGTATTAACTGTCGCAAGAGGAACCATGGCGTTCTTGCTGCCTGCGCCTACGGGAACCTCAACGTTGGAACCCTCCAGGAGCTTCAGCATTCCCTGCTGAACGGACTCGCCGCTAACGTCTCTGGAAGTGGTGTTCTTTTTCTTGGCAATCTTGTCTATCTCGTCGATGAAGATGATACCGTGCTCGGTCTTCTCCACATCGTTGCCTGCTGCAGCCAAGAGCTTACTTACAACGCTCTCGATATCGTCGCCAATATAGCCTGCCTCTGTAAGTGAGGTAGCATCTGCAATAGCCAGCGGTACATCAAGGAGCTTAGCCAGCGTCTTAACCAGATAGGTCTTACCGCTACCTGTGGGTCCCAGCAGGAGAATATTGGACTTCTCGATCTCGATATCATCCATAGTATCTGTGGCAACTCTCTTGTAATGGTTGTAAACCGCAACGGACATGACCTTCTTGGCCTGATCCTGACCGATCACGAACTCATCAAGCTTAGCCTTGATCTTGTGAGGCGCAGGGATATTTTTAATGTCAAAAGCGGGCTTGGCTGCGGTCTCACTCTTTTTCTTGATCTTCTGAGAATTGGGAATGCCTCCGCCCATGTTAAAGCCACCGGGGATACCCATATCAAAAAAGCCCATTCCGGGGAATCCACCGCTGTTCTTGTTGAGCTCATTCATGAGATTGGGGTTGTTCAGCATGTTCTGATAATCAAACTGGCTGACAGTATCCATGGTCTTGTGCATGCAGTCATCGCAAATGCAGATATTATTGGGAAGATGGAACATCTTGCCCGCCTTGCTCTCTGGCCTTCTGCAGACAAAGCACACATCCTCATATTCGTTTTCCTTCGGTCCATAAGTATTATCACTTCTGGTGCCACTTCCGCCATTCTGACCATTGCCGGAACCATTACCACCGTTTCCTGAATTATCCGCACTATTTCTCAGAACATCCTTCTTGCTATCATATTCAACTGTGTAGGGAGTCTCCTCAATATCCACTCTCTCATCATCAGTCACTTCTCTGAAGTCAAAATCGTCATTTCTCTTATCTGTCATCTATATCTCCAATCTAAATCCTGTATTCCTTACTCTCTCAATCCATTCAAATTGCCGAAACTTACGCAATTTAAACACATTATAATATCCGCCCTACCGCTAATCAAGTGAACTTTCTCTAAAATCCCCCTCCCCTCACATGATTGCCGCCTACTTCCTCCCTCATATGATTGATGTATTATGCATCTAAGATTCAATGGCTTTAGGCACAAATCCGGTGCTGCTGCTTTATATATAGTAATAGTTTTGGCCTTACAAAGACAGGGGGAGCGGGTAAGGTGTCGGGGACGATGGCTTGCAGGAATGAAAATTACTTCTTATAACGTTGAGGAGGATTTAGGAGCGCCTCAGACAGACAATCATGTGAGTGTTCCGAACAGCGTGAGATGAGCATGATTGGCTGGATGAGGTGCCCTAAATCCCCGATAGGTTATGAAGGAATTTTCATTTCTGCAAGCCATTGGCACCGGCGCATTACCTGCCCCCCCGTCATGTATCCAAACCATCACCATATAGAAAAAGGCACCGGATTGTGTTCCGGTGCCTTGAATTTAGTGGCCGCCTCTTTGTTGGTTGGAACCTGAGTTTCTATCCTCCGGCTTCCCCGGCTGCGTCTGCCCATCATAGTGATCACCCTCACCATTACTCTGGTCCTGTCCTGAACCGGATGTGCTATCCGCGCCTCCAAGTACCACATCAAAGGTCTTCTCAACATATTCGTTGCCTTCCAGCCTCATTACAGTTATGGAAACAGTACTTCCTGCTGCATAGTACTGAAGCCTGTTCTGAAGGTCCTCTCTTGATGCGACCTCCTCACCGTCAAGGGCTACAATAACATCTTTTTTCTCAATTCCTGCTGCCTCAGCGCCGCTTCCCTGCTGAACCTTGTCAATGTAGATTCCCTCAGGAATGCCATAAACTTCTGAAACATCTGCAGTAACACTTACGCAGACAACTCCGAGATAACCTCTCTGGCTCTCTGCAACCTTGAGCCTGGTCTGCTCATTCATGAGCTTCTCAATGATAGGCTGTGCTGCAGAAATAGGAATTGCATAGCCCATACCCTCGATGGTATCACCGCCAAGCTTGTTGGAGTTGATTCCGATTACCTCACCCTGAAGGTTAAGAAGAGCTCCGCCTGAGTTACCGGGGTTGATAGCTGCATCTGTCTGAATAAAGCTACGGGTTACGCCCTCTGAAATCTCAAGTTCACGGTTAAGAGCAGAAACAACACCGGTTGTAACTGACTGTCCATAACCAAGAGCATTTCCGATAGCTACAACGGGCTCGCCAAGAGCAAGTGCATCGCTGTCACCAAGGGTTGCAATCTTAATAGTTGAAAGTGTGTCTGATGAAATGGAATCAAGGGTTACCGCGATAACCGCAAGGTCCATGTCTGAAGCTGTACCTTTTACCACTGCCTCAATTGCAGTATCATCGGAAAAAATTACTTCAAGGGTGTCAGCTCCCTCAATTACGTGGTAGTTAGTAGCGATAAGAAGTTCTGTATCGTTCTGTCCCACTATGATTCCGCTACCGGAAGCCTGCTGCTCGTCCTGATAGGTATATCCGAAATAGTTGCCTGATACAGTGTAGTTGTTGTGGATAATAACAAGGGCAGGCATAACCTCTTGTACAACCTGTGTAACATCGGTAACTACCGCCATTGTCTGACCTGTAACTGTGGTTGTCTGGATGTTGTTTGAATCAGTCTTGGAAACAGTAGTCTTCTCTTTAGTCTGTTCCTGTGTATCCTCAGAAGCTACCAGGGTTGTATCTTCCTTCTCTTCAACCTGTGCCTGCTGATTGTGACCTGTGATCTTGCTATAAGTGTAATAGGCTGATCCGATGCTGACTCCGATAAGTGCGATTGCTGCGAGAGATGCTGCAACTATCTTGATCACATTGTTCTTTTTCTTAGGAGTCTGTTCTACTGTATTGGTAGTTGTAGTATTAGCGTACTGATATGTACCGTAGGTCTGACCGCTTGACATGTCACTTGAAGGAATCTGTGACTGACTTGTGCTGCGCTCGTGGCTATAGGGGCTGTATCTGTCGCCGTAGGGATCATGCACCGCATTGGCATCGGTATAGCCACCAAAAGCGGGCTTGGGTTCCTCTAATGAAGATACATTCTCTTTAGCATTTGTAGATTCGTGGTCGTTGGAAACTACTCTGCTGTAGCCGCCGTAGGTTCTTGAAGGCTGCTCGTCATAGCTGCCCATCTGGTGACCGGCGTAGCCGCCTGTCTGTGCACCGCCATAAGTAGTTGTCTGCTGTCCGCCATATGCCCCACCTGCATATGTCTGACGGTTCTGTCCGTAGTCATAACCCCTGTAGTCAGGAGTACTATAGGATCCGGTACTGTACGGATTGTTGCTGCTTGCAGAAGAATTGGAGCGTCCAAGTTCCTCTGTTGAAGAAGTTTTGTCGTTTCCCACACCATTGTTTTTCAGTTCATTGTCGTTCTGTTCATACATGGTATATCACCTCTTCCTTTCGATTATGATTTTTAGTATAGAGGCAGTTTGTGAAGGAATTGTGTTTATTTTCTTATACAATTATTAATAAATTGAATGATAATGGGGCTAATTATGAGGACGGGCAGAATCGGCAGGGGCCGGGGAGATGGCTTGCGGCAATAATAATTTCGTCAGAACCCCATGGGTATTTATGGCACCCCATCCAGCCAGCTATGCTCATTTCACCCTTCCTCGAAAATTTACTTATCGAAATACTCTACCACTTCATCAAGGCTGGCAAGGACCGTCTCCGCAAGGTGCTTCATCTCTTCGTTGGCGGGGAGAAGATCCGGCACCATGATGGGGCGGAGTCCTCCGGCGGCGGCTGATCTTATTCCGTTGTAGGAATCCTCGATAGCGTAGGCATTTTCGGGCTTCACACCAACCTTTTCACAGGCAAGAAGGAAAATCTCAGGATGAGGCTTACTGTGGGTGACCATGTCTCCGGTGACGATCTCATCAAAATAATCGATAATACCTGCATCTCTAAGCTCATTAACTACGGTCTGCTTTCTGGTTGAGGATGCAAGAGCGATTTTTTTTCCCTGATCACGAAGATACTCAAGAAGCGCCTTCACTCCGCTCTTCATGGGGAGTTTGCCGCCATCATATTTTTCGTGAAACATTACGGAAGCTTCCTTGGCAAAGGTATCATAAGGAAAATCCTCGCCATAAGCTTCCAGCATTATTTCCCTTGTTCTCTGATTGGTGGTTCCGGTGCAGGCAAGAAAGTGTTCTTCAAGATTTTCAATGTTATACTTCCGGGCCAGCTCCAGCCAGCAGTACATGGTTGCTCTCTCGGAATCGAAGATAACTCCGTCCATATCAAAGATTACCGCATCAAATTTTTTCATGCTTCCCCCTCATTTCGCAAAATTTTTTTCTATACTTTCTTAATATGCCGGTCACTTAATAATCTTCCTCCAGGACCTGGATTTCCATGTAGTCAAAGGAGATCTGCTCGATAAAAGCGTCCTTGGTGAAGCGGCATTTGTTGTGAAGTTGGAAATCTTTGACGATATTGTCAAGCCAGATGGGCTTGGAAAGGTCCAGCTCGTAGCAGGCCTTTTCGATGGAATTCATTACTTTGTGGGTTCGGGTGTCTAGGGTGTCATCGCAGATGACGGTGTCTTTGATGAGGTGGTTATCATCGATGAGTTTTACCCAAAGTCTAAACATTTTTTCATTTCTCCCGGATAGTATAGTATTTGACTAATTATAGCAGAAAATAAATAAAGGAGGCTAATAAAGAATGTGAGTGCTACTGCATCATAGTAAAAATGAAATAACGGCTGCGCCGTAATGAAATGCACTGCGTGCATGAAATTCCCTGCGGTATTTCATTCATCTACGATGATTTTCATTCAAAGTGTTTCAGCACTCCACTTGCACTGAGCCCACTAATAAAGCTCTCCCTGGAATGATTAATAATCAGCTCCTCAGGGAAGTGCACGGTCTCCAATGCCTTCAGTGCCCTGTCAAATCTTCCGATATCGTAGGAAACATGGGCATCCGTATTGACGCAGATCTTAACTCCCAGCTCTGCGCAGCGCTCGGCGATCCTGACACAGTGCTCCTGATGGTCTCCGGGCCACATGAAGCTGTGTTCATTGATCTCGATAGCCTTGTGGAGCTCTTTTACCCGCTTCAGGACTGTATCCATATCGAAGGCGACACCTGCGCGGCCGATATGGCCTATGAAATAAACCTTGGGGTTCTCCAATATCTTGAGATACATCTCTGTGGTCTTGGCGATTCCTGCACCTTCCGCAAAGCGCTTGGCGTGGACGCTGGCGATGACGAAGTCCATCTTTTTGAAGACCAGCTCCTGCAGTGTGGGCTCGCCCTTATAGGGATCTCCGATTATAGACTCAGGGCAGATGATGTCGTGACCGAACAGGTGACCCTCAAGGTCCACCACATCTGCTTCGCAGCCACGAAGAAGGGTGACCTTGTGCCACTCTCTGGGCCACTGATCCACGCCGAAGAAGTACTGATAATTCTTGATGTTTTTGTAGTCGGCATACAGCATGTCACTGAAATGATCTGTGCTGGCAAGGAGCTTGAGTCCCGCCTTCTTGGCCGCCTTGACATTCTCCTCTATGGTTGAGTAAGCATGCCTTGAATAAAAAGTATGAGTATGGGTATCACATTCGATTCGATACATATTAACCTCTTCTGGAAGTATTTTTTTATTAAACACAAAAAATGATATGAGGACCTATGTCCCCATATCATTTATATCGTCCAAAAATTTAGTTTAGTTAACCCTTAGTCTTCGTAGCCGTTAGGATTCTGGCTCTGCCATCTCCAGGAATCTTCGCACATTTCCCTGATGCCGTTCTGTGCGGTCCAGCCAAGTTCAGCCTTAGCCTTGTCTGCATTGGAGTAGCAGGTTGCGATATCACCGGGACGTCTGTCCTTGATCACGTAAGGAACCTTAACTCCTGTGGCTTCCTCGAAGTTCTTGACGATATCAAGAACGCTGTAGCCTACGCCTGTTCCAAGGTTGTAGATGTTAAGTCCGCTGCCGGGCTCAAGCTTCTTAAGAGCCTTGACATGGCCCTGTGCCAGGTCAACAACGTGGATGTAATCACGAACGCCGGTTCCGTCCGGAGTATCATAATCGTTACCGAAAACAGACAGCTCAGGGAGCTTGCCTACAGCAACCTGTGTGATGAAAGGCATCAGGTTGTTGGGGATTCCGTTGGGATTCTCGCCGATGGTGCCTGACTTATGGGCTCCGATAGGATTGAAGTATCTAAGGAGAACCACGTTCCACTCGGGATCAGCCTTCTGCATATCTGTAAGCACCTGCTCAAGCATGGACTTGGTCCAGCCATAAGGGTTGGTGCAGGTTCCCTTGGGGCATTCCTCAGTGATCGGGATAAATGCAGGATTGCCGTATACTGTAGCAGATGAAGAGAAGATGATGTTCTTGCAGCCATGCTTTCTCATAACGTCAACCAGTGTAAGGGTTCCTGTGATATTGTTATCGTAGTACTCCCAGGGCTTGGCAACAGATTCGCCAACTGCCTTAAGTCCTGCAAAGTGAATAACGCTGTCGATCTTCTCATTGGAAAAAATCTTCTCGAGACCCTCTCTGTCTCTTATATCAGTCTCGTAGAAAGGAACTTTTTTGCCGGTGAGAGCTTCTACTCTTCCGAGTACCTTCCTGCTTGCGTTGACAAGGTTGTCCATAACAACAACGTCGTAGCCTGCGTTCTGAAGTTCAACAACTGTATGGGATCCGATGTAGCCTGCGCCACCTGTTACTAGAATTGCCATAATCAACCTCTTTTCTTCTGTAAAAAAATCTTGTCTTTTGTTTACTATGGTTTCATTTTAGAGCCGTATTCCGCTTATTACAACTGTCTTATGTTACAAAGAGCAGTCAAAATGTTATACACAAGCGATGCAGTAACTTAAAGCTCAATTCCGTTAAGTTTGCAAAGTTCTCTTGCGGACTCAACTGAGTCGATGCCTGTCTTGTTCTTAATAGGAGCGAACTCGTGCTCTCTTACTACCTCATAGGGAAGGCAGGTCTTGAGCTCGTGGATCATATCAAGAACCAGCTGCTCGAACTTGCAGCCGTTGGGAGCCTCGGGCTTAACAAGCTGTGCGTTCTCATCGATATAAGGAATCTTCTTCTCAACAACGTGAAGAGGAAGTGTGTTCTTGGAAATCTCGTTAAGTGCCTTCTCGTTAAAGAGATAGTTAAGGATAACGCCGAAGTTGTAAGCAGGATCGCCGTTCTCATCCTTGGCATCAGCCATCTCCTGTGACAGCTCGTAGTACTCAACGATTGAAGGTCTGCCGTCCTCAAGACACATAACACCTACCTTCTCATCGGGAGCGTTCTTTCTTACAACCTTGGCACCGCAGTCAACGCCTGTGCTTACGGTAGCTCCTACGAAGCAAGGATCTGCGATTCTCTGAAGTACGTTGTCAACAGCGAAGATATCGATCCATTCAATGCCCTCCTTGAGGATCAGGTCGCGAAGGCCTGCCTTGAGCATTGATGAATACCAGCCGGCATTACCGTTGGGAGAGGTAGAGATTCTACCCTTGCCCTCCATGTATACCTTTCCTTCGTAATCTGATGCAGGAGCCATATCCTGCTTGAAGAAGGTAATCTTCTCCTCGGGATATCCGAAGAAGTTGTGCTCCTTGAGGAAGTTAATGGTAGCATCATTGTTCTTTTCACTGGTCATGATGAAAAGGCGGATGTAGGTTCCGTCAGCTGCCTTAACTGTATCAAGAAGGTTCTCAATGATTCTCTGGAAAATATAAATGGGCTTGGTAAGACCGATATCATACATTCCCTTAGGGTTGTCTGAGCCAAGTCTTGTGCCCATTCCACCTGCGAGAAGACATGCTGCAACCTTGCCGGCCTTGATGGTCTCGATACCAACCTTTGCAAACTCCTCTTTTCTCTTCTCAATCTCATCTACCTGCATAGCTGCAAGAGGCTCAAATACTCCTCTCTCTCCGCCTTTACCCAGGTTCTTGCAGTTCTCAAGAACTGCGAAATCTGTCTCATCGATCTGCTGAAGAAGGTCTGCCTTCTCAGCCTCTGTGAGTTCGTCGTAATATTTAAGGACATGTTCCTGTCCAAACTGTTCAAGTTTTGCTTTTGCTTCCCCGTAATTCATAACTCTTTCCTTTCGATATAAATTCGTTGCTTTTTCAACCGATTTATTCTATCACAAATAGACTATAAGTCAAAGAGAACCGTTTAAGTTGATGACATCCATCACAAAAAAAGAGTCAGGTACTATAGCTATCTACAGTAACCTGACTCAGGTTCTATGTTATTTCTGTCCGGGTGTCCATCCGGCGGGATCTATGAGTACACCATTTTTATCGAAGGTGCAATTTACATTATCAAGAAGAGCCGATACACCGGCCAGCATGCGGCCGTTGTTGGCATCGTAGTAGTGCCAGCCGTCGGGCTGCTGTACCCAGCCTACAACCTGATGACCATCGGCGGGATCGAGATAGTAAACCCCCTCGGGAAGTCCCAGCTGTCCGAGAGCCATTCTTCCGTCTGCAGCGAAGTAGTAAGACTTGCCATCGATTGCATTCCAGCCGGTAACCATTTTGCCGTCAGGTCCGAAGTAGTATCTTGCGGCCACTTCGCCTGACCAGCCTGTGCTCATAACGCCGTCTGCTCCGAAGAGGTAGTTGGCGCCGTCAACAGCCTGCAGGCCAACCTTGGCGGTATGTGTGGCAGGATCAAAATAGAATCTCTGTCCCTGCTCGTTGGAGTACCAGCCTGCGATGGCAATTCCGTCGGGGCCAAACATGTATTTTCCGGTCTCAAGGGCCACCATTCCGGTAACCATGACACCTTTTTCATTGAAGTAGTAGAGCTTGTCGCCAATCTGTGTAAGGCCTGCGTGCATCACGTAGTTCTCGTCAAAATAGTGAATGCCGTCTTCAAGTGTAACAAAGCCTCTCTGGCAGACACCGTCAGCGTTTGCATAGTACACGGGGCCGCCCACATTGAGAAGTCCGGTGCATCTTACACCATTTTCATTAAAGTAGTAACGGGCGCCGTCGATATCGGCAAATCCGGTCTTGGCCCTTCCGCCCTCAGCGGGGTCAAGGTAAAAGATTCCGCTCTCATCCTGGAACCATCCGGTCTGAACCCAGCCGTTGGCTTCGGTGTGGTATCTGCCCTGGGCAAGATTGAGCCAGCCGTACATCTTGCGGAAATTGCTGTAGTAATAGGTATGTCCGCCCCAGCTGTTGAAGCCCTCGGGAATGATCCTTGAGAAATAATCGGAATACAGGTGGTTAACGTCTACCCTTCCTGCGATTCCTGCAAAAGAGCCGTGGCTGGAAGACTGCCACATTGCATAGTCTCCTCCGTACTCACAGGCACTGCCGTACTGAGCAACCCATTTTGCAGAAGAAACATTGGGCATTCTGCCCTGGAACCAGTTCTTGCTGGCGTATACCATGGGTTCGTAGCCGTTGGCATTGATAATGCCGCAGAAGGTATCTGCGATTGCCTGAAGCTGCGCCGCATTAAGGCTCTTCTGGCAGGAGTCCTCAATGTCTATGGCAATGGGGAAAGAAACGCTGTAGGGCGCTATCCATGCCAGGACCTGATTGGCCTCAGCTGCTGCCTGCTCAGGAGTTGTGGCATAGGAATAGATATAGACTCCGGTCCTGATGCCCGCTGCGTTTGCTCCATTGATATTGTTGACGAACTGCTCATCCAGTCCTTTTTTGGTGGTTCCGACTCTGATCATGGCGAAACGAACGCCTGAATTTCTGACCTGCTGCCAGTTGATGCCTCCCTGATACTTGGAAACATCGATTCCTAAGGCAACTTCCGGTCCTACTGCCTGTGACTTAACAGAAGCAACCGGTGATAAAGACATAAGTGCAACGATGGACATGATAAGTCCTGCACTAACAAGACTCTTCTTAATTCTTCCCAACATAAAAACTCCCCCGTATAATGTTTGTTAAACTTTTCTTAACAAATATTATACGGGAGGGGACGGTTGTGAGTCAATGGGGACGGTTGTGAGTCAATTGGGGACGGTTCTCTGTGACTCGCTTCGTGAGTCAGCAAGAACCGTCCCCATTGACTAACAACCGTCCCCTAGCCTTAGTTAACCAGGTTTCTAGGATTTCCGTTTATCCACGCCTGCGCATTCTTCTTAACTTCCTCAAGGCACCTGGTCCTTGCCTCAGTGCTGGCCCAGGCAAGATGAGGAGTCACTATGAGTTTGCCGCTGTCCTGAATCTGAAGAAGCGGTGAATCCTTGGCCATAGGCTCAGGATTAAGTACATCCAGACCTGCTGCCCTGATCTTACCCTGCAAAAGAGCATCTGCCAGGTCCTGTTCGCTGACCACCGCACCTCTTGCTACATTGATAAGGATCGCAGTGGGCTTCATTTTGTCAAAAGCCTCTTTATTAAAGAGGTTCCTGGTTCTGTCGCTCAAAGGACAGTGAAGAGATATGACGTCAGAGCGCTTAAGGAGCTCATCGAAGCTCACCTGCTCATAGTCTGTGCAGTCACTGCTACCTGATGATGCGTAGAAAATAACCTTAGCGCCATAGGCGGTTGCGATCTGGGCAACCTTTTTTCCTATATTGCCCATTCCCACGATGCCGTAGGTCTTACCGTCCAGTTCTTCGAAGGGAATGTCGAGGCAACAGAAATGG
Source organism: Butyrivibrio sp. DSM 10294 (assembly GCF_028539135.1). Taxonomy (NCBI): domain Bacteria; kingdom Bacillati; phylum Bacillota; class Clostridia; order Lachnospirales; family Lachnospiraceae; genus Butyrivibrio; species Butyrivibrio sp. DSM 10294. The sequence goes on from NZ_JANSWL010000040.1 coordinate 35,654, forward strand.
CTCTGGGCCGCATAGTCACCTCTTTTAACAAACTCATCGTAGTGACGAAGTTTCTCCATCAGGTAAAAGAGCATAGCGAAGGTATGCTGAGCAACGGATGCCGTGGAGTAGTTCACCACGTTGGCAACCTTAACTCCATGTCTGTCGCAGGCAGGGATATTGGCATTGTCAAAGCCTGTGGCAAATTCGCAGATAAGCTCAAGGTCAGGGGCATCATCCAGGAGTTTATCGGTGATCTGACTCTTGTTGATCATCAGGATCTTGGCTCCTGCCATCCTCTCTTTTGCATTGTCCTCGGTTATCTTATCCTCGTAATAAACCACTTCGCCCAGCTCATCGTAGATGCTGTAATCCATGTCCTGTCCAATACTGTCGGTATCCGCTACTACTATTCTCATATCAAACCTCTCGTTTTTTATATGTATGATACCACATTATGATCTTTTCTTCTTTCTGCGGATCATAAATCCTGCTCCGCCTGCAGCTGCTACACATGCAAGAGCTGCAACTACGACGCCAACGGTCTTGTAAGGGAACTCATCATTGGTGAGTTCGCCGCCAATTCCGGTTGTAGATATATCTGAACCGGTTTCGTCCTGCTCAGAAGATCCGATAGAAGCTTCGCCCGCTTCTTCTACTCCGGGCTTACCGCCCTGACTATAGCTGGGCTTGTTGCCGGTTGTGGATGAAGTCTTATTCGATGTTGACACCCTTACATCCTTGAACACAACGGTCTGCTTGTTGCCCGCAACGTCCTTGGCAATAAGTGTGATGTTCTGAAGTTCGTTACTCTCATTAATAGTTATTGTCTCAACGTTATCATCTGCAGCCAGCTCTTTGCCGGTAAAGTTACCAATCTCTTTGCCGTTACTGTATACAGTGAAGCTTACAAGTCCCATATTATCGGTTACGTCAACGTTGAAGCTGTGACTCTTTTCCCTGTAAACGCCCTTGTCTTCGATGTCGGCAACAACGATACTGGGTGCTGTTCTGTCAACGGCGAACTCAATCTCAGCATCTCTGCTCTTGTTGTCCATCTCGTTGGTAGCTCTGTCCTTGGTGTAAAGAGTTACAGAATATACGCCGTCTTTGGCAAAATTGGTCTTGTTAACATTGTAGGTAAAGGTCTTCCAGGTTGTATCATCGCCCTGTCTGCTAACCAGGTAATCAGTCTCGCTGTTAAGCTGTCTGATAGCGCCGTCTCTGGTCACTGAGATGTTACGCTCAACAAGGTCATCGACGTTGATCTCGGTGACAACAACGTCCTGAGGGTCATTTACGTAATACTTGTTGTTCATCGCCTTGGTTCCTTCGCCAAGTACGAAGACAGAACCAAAACGGTTAACTGAGAATACAAGTGTCTGGATTGCTTCATTTCCGGCAAGATCCATTACTTTGGCTTCAAGAGTATAGAGGTCATCATTTGCCTTGACTCTGGAAAAATCAGCGCAAGAGATTACAAGTCCGTCCAAAGACTCGGAGACACTACTCTTAATATCCATCTCGCCGTTATTGGAACCGGTGAGCCTTATCTCTGATACCTGCTTGTCCATATTGAGGTCGTAGCAGTTGATAACAGGAGCTACTTTGCCGTTATTGGCAGAGAAATTCTCAACTTCTGCAAAAGAGATCACAGGATTGGTTCTGTCAATTACGTAGGTTCCGAAGTCTATATCAAGGGTCTTTTCCCAGTCATATCTCTTATAGCAGATTCTGAAGGAATATCTTCCGTCTTCGTCCATAATTGCTTTGGCAATTGTCTTATTACCCTCGGTCGCAAACTCAAGTCTGGGAGTCTTGGTAGGAAGACCGGCTTCATTGTTTTCGATATATACGTACTTATCTACATTTCTTTTGTCAAAAACAACGCTCTCAATTACTGCTTCGTTATAATAAAAGCCGTTTCTGGCATCGCTCTTTTTAATAGTGTTCTTAGTGGCATTAGGAATATCAGATGCGATTACGAACCTATCACCCTGGGCTTCGGATGTATCAATTGACCAGCCCACACTATCTTTTGCCCCATTTGAACTTACAGAAACATTGTATTCACCACTTCCGGAGAAGTTAAGTCTTGCTGAATAAGTAGCATCTCCATATTTATAATCACTGATAGTATATGTGTAATCCTGCGCACCATTTCCGTTATCAGCTTTCCTTGTTGCTGTAACCATGCATCTGATAGCGTTATCAAGATCTTCTGTAGTAAAAAATACACCGCCACTTATCATAACATCCATATATACTTCAGAGCCAAATGGATATGTCTTTACACCATTATCAACATACGGATCAGGCATGCAGCTTCCAAGACTCAGCTGGGGAGCTCCCGGCATATATATAACAGTAATCGGCTCATCAAACGCTTCACTTTTGTTATTGGCGTAATCTGAAGCGATTACCCTCTTAATTGTATATTTACCCGGACACTGAAATTCTATTGTGGCATGAGCCTCGCGTTTTCCTTCGCCATTAACAAAAATTTCTCCATCTACAGAAAGAGGTCTGGTATATGTGGGGCCGTTATCATTCATACTATCATCATCTGTACCAATTAGTGAAAGCCCTTCGTATGAGAACTCGTATCCTTCAATATCCTTAAGATAATCATCAGTCACACAAACATCTAAATATTTATCTGAACCAACGATACCAATGGCAGATGTTACTTTCCCGGAAAATTCATCTGTGTCGTTATCTTCTTGTTTCTCTCTCGTTGCAACTGTTACACTAGCTTTCGGTGCAACATTATCAATATATACATCACTTGTTATTGAAGAAATATCCGATCCGACACTCATTTTTCCGGCAGGGCCATTTGCTACTATAGTGCAATGCAGACTAGCAGTCTTTGCACCGGATAGAAATACTGCGGTCTTTGCATTTTCATCTTTGGATGTGATTGTATAGTAGCGTTTTTGAGGAGTCATTGGCATAGTTACATTACGATTGTCAGTATCTCCCTCCACAATAACATTGTTATTCATATCCTTAATACAACTTGGAGTTAGAGTAGTAGAGGAACCATCATCATATGTCACGTTGATACTAAGTGCGTCACCTTCGTAAACATTTTCCACACAGTAAACAAGCGTAAAGCCATCTACGTCCGGATTAACATAGTAGACTTTATCCGGTGAATTTTTATCAGAAGAATCCTCTATATCACCAGAATATGGCTTAAGCTCTTCAAATTCGCCATCTGAAGTGCCTTTATGCAAGGTTATGTTGTAAGGCGAATTATTACGATAAATATATTTAGAAGATTTAATACCACAGTTAGCATATGATTGACGCTCTTTGTTATATGCAACAACAAAAATATCTGATGGATTTACTTCTCCATTGACTTTACATGTATAATAAATAGTTTCACCAGCAGAAGTATGATCTACCAAATTCAAATCATCTTTTTTTTGAACTTCTCCGGTAAAGCTTACGCCCATTAATTCATACCCTTTGCCAAAAAACTCCTTTCGCCAATCTTTCAGGAAATAAACACTGGTAGATGTAACTTCACCCCCCTCATAATTGTAGAATACTGACAACTTAATATCTTTAAATACCCAAAGACTATTAATATCCTCAAACTCAGCTTCTTCCTCATCCTCTGCATCATTATCACTAACATCCCCTGCAGAGTTCTCAGATACCTCATCATCCTTCCAGTCATCCTCATCAGAAGCACTTGAGGATGCAGCAGCGGACTCCTCGGATGACGCACTGCTTGCAGCATCAGCGGAGTCCTCGGAGGATGCATCTGTGGAACTGTCTGATGCGCCTTCCCCATCAGTTGAGGTTGCATCTGTAGAGCTGTCTGATCCTGCGCCCTCAGAGCTTGCGCCTGTTGATGCACCTTCTCCGGAGCCGGAATTATCACCTTCTACAGGAGTAGCACCTGTTGATGATGCGTCTTCTTCATCTGATGTATCATCGCCTTCAGAGTCACCACCTTCAGAATCTCCACCTTCGGAATCTCCACCTTCGGAATCTCCTCCCTCGGAGTCTCCGCCCTCGTAGTCTCCTCCTTCAGAGCCTTCTCCCTCGGAGTTGTTATCCCCATTCTCACTGTCTTCACTGCTTTCGGGAGCACTATCCTGCTCTTCGACTTCAGGCTTTTCCTCATTCTCAGCTTCAGCCATTGCAGCTACAGTCTCATCGGCTGATGCATGAATAGATGCGAAATTACACCCCATAATAGCGGGAACCAATAGCGCAACAAGAAGTCGTCTGCCCAGCATAGACTTTACTTTCTCAAAATTCATAATTCCTCCTAATGCACTACCCCATTGAGGCCCCTCAACCAGAATGAGATTAGTAAAAAATAAATAAATTTTGTGTAACTTTTTTGTAAACCAGGAGCCGATTATATATTATTTATTTCAGTAAAAGCAATGAATTTTGTGTGAAAAATATATTCGTAATTTAGTTAAAATCGACATTCAATTCTATTTTTTATCGATTATATTTGCTCTTTTTTTGACTAATTTTCTTTGATTCCATAGTTATCAGATAAAATCTCTATTTGTATAAATGTTTAAAAATACACAAAAAAAAGAGGCATCTGCCTCTTTTTATCAATTGTATAAAATATTTTGTATTCTTACGCTATCAGCCTCCCTGGGACCTGGCCATCTCTATAGCTTTTTTGGCCTGCTCAACGTTACTTTTGGTTTCGACGATCAGCGATTGTACATGGTCGCTCTGTCCTTCCAGGGACTCAATGTCGTTCTTGATGTGGAAGCTGACTGTCTCAAGTTCCTGCTCCATGGTGTCGTAGCTGACACCTGCCATGGCAAACTTGCTGTAATGGGCAAAAACCTGGGATGCTATCTCGTTATAGATCATTAGCGCCGTGGTTGGATTGTCTATCTCGGCAATATTACCGTCAGCAATCTCAACAAGGTTCTCCCAGTACACATTGTAGGGCATTCCCGGATCACCGGTCTTGTCATCTCCGCCAATGGAGTTGTAGTATTCAGCGATGGTGCAAAGTCTCTGGGCTCTGGCCTTCTGTGACTCCTCAAGATAGTCTGAAGCAAAGGCCGCCTTCAGCCATTTCAGCGAGAGCTGCTTGTTGCCATCATCCTCATAGCAGTAATAATATGCCATACCAAGCTTATAAGCGAACTCATCATAAGCCTCGCGGTTAGCCATAAATGCCTTCTCTATCGTAGTTCCGTCGCAGCTTGAAATAAGGAGCTTACGAAGGTTCTCATCCTCTGAAGCGGTAAAACAGTCATCTGCAAGAATCCTGTTATCAAGCATCTCCGTAAACGCTCTGGGATTGGTGGGCTGCAGTCTGATCGCCTCTGCAAACTTGCCTGTTGCGGCTACATCATCCTCTTCTCCAAGCGCATCAAGGAGCAGATCCTCGTAGCTGGTAGTCGCAGTCACAGTTGCTGCATTGTGGAAATAATATGACATGGAGCCGCAGATAACAGCCCCTGCCGTCAAAAGAGCAACCAGCGCCACGCTCATTTTGGCCGTCTTCTTGTAGTCTCTGTCCAACTGCTTGTAATGCTGAAGATCGTACATCAGCTCAGCACAGGACTGATATCTGTCCGCAGGGTTATTCTGAACGCACTTGGCAATGATCTTCTCAAGTCCCGCAGAAAGAGACGGGTTCCAGTACCTGATGGGATAGAACTCGTAGGGCGGCTCGTTGGAGGTATGCCCTGTCAAAAGATTGTACATAGTAGCGCCAAGGCAGTATACATCTGTCCTCGGATCAGTCTGTCCCATTCCGCCAAACTGCTCGGGAGCCGCATAGCCTCTGGTTCCAAGATACTGCGTATCTCCTGTGCGGTTCATCTTGTATTCCCTTGCAGTTCCGAAGTCGATAAGGCAGACACGTCCGTTGGGGCGAAGCATGATATTTGCAGGCTTCAGATCCCTATAAATGATCGCAGGAGTTCTGCTGTGAAGGTATTCAAACACATCGCAGAGCTGTATTCCCCACTCGATAACATATTCCTGGGGCTGCGGACCCATGGTCGCCAGCGCCTTGTCCAGCGTATTACCCTCTATGTAATCCATAACGATAAGGAACCTGCCCTCATCATCGATAACGTCTACAATACTGGGTAAATATGGGTGCGAGAGGTTCTTCAAAAGATTGGTCTCAGTAATTAGACTCTGACGCACCACCTGATAGTTGGCAACAGCGTCCTTACGGACCTCCTTGATAGCCCAGGGCTTATTGGCCTTCTCGTTCATAACAAGATAGACGGTACTCATACCGCCCTGTCCTATGACGCTAAGGACCTTGTATTTTCCATCAACTAAACTTCCGATCTGTAACATTGTTTTATTTCTATTAGTTCTCCACTGTAATACTTTTTCACGATATTATCCCGACAATAATAACATCAATACGTCAGATTAACTACCACATTCTGCAAAAAACACAGAATGTTCAGAATTGCTTCGAACCAAATCAAATTACCTTTATAGTTACTTTTACACTTAGTCCGCTTCCATCCATTGCTTTAATGGTTACAGTCGTAGTTCCTTTTTTCTTCCCGTGAATATGAACATAGTCCTTTTCATTAACAGTTAATGTTGCAATATCTTCATTTTTATTGACTATGTACAACTTATTCTGACGATTCTCGCTAAGTAGCATACATGTGTAAGGATAATCTTTTCCTACCAGTACCTCGTATGTATTACCACGGCTAAGCTTCATATATGTGTTACAATCCACACGCTTCACCAATTTGGTTTCACTATGCAGATTTGAGCCGTCTGTTGTATAAGCAGTAACTTTAATACCATAGTTGTTACACTCACAGTCAAAACGTAGATCCACCGCCTGTTTATCATATTTTTTCTGAGAAACTGCTGTAATCTTTCCGTTTGAAAAGGTAAAGAGATATTTCTTCTTTAAGATTTTCGCCATTGTGGCATCGCTAATTACTCCAACACTTGTCTGCCCCTTGTCTTTGTAGCCAACAATCTCATACTCCCACCTTATCTTGCTGTTACTTGGTTTGCCGTATTTTGTACCTATTACGGGAGTAAACTGGAGCGACCCTCCTGACGCAAGCTTGTCATCCTGCCTGTCTATCGGAACCGAAAGGGATAGGTCGGATACCGGAATTACCATTTTGATCTTAGCTGTGGCCTTCTTGCCTGAACCGTCATTGGCAAAAGCTGTAACAGTAACATTACCTGCAGCAAGCGCTGTAAGTGTGGCCTTATTTCCTTTGATACTAAGGTTTGCTATTTTGTCATTTGACACCTTCCAGGACACTGTCTCATCGTTATCTGTTGAAGCTTCAAAAGATACGCTGTCCTTCAAATCTCCAACTGCATGCGTTGCTATGGTCGTAGTAGATGGCGTAGAAAGAGTCACCTTTGTTGCCCTTTCTCTTACTGTTATTTCCTTCTCCGTATACACACCACTACAATCCTTGGCAGTTGCAATTATAACTACTTTTGTCCCCTTTGCAACATCTTTGGTAACTGATACTTTACCACTGGAAGGGTTTACTGATACTCCGGGGATATCCTTTTTTAGTGACCATGTCACTTTCTTATTGCTTGCTTTTTTCGGATAGGCGATTGTTTTGTAACTTGCATTTTTCCCTGCTGCAATATATGTCTGACCGGTTATTTCAAGTTTCGTCACTCCCTGTTTTACATTGATAACTACCTTTGTTTTTTTCTTGGAATCATCCCCTGCAAAGCAAGTAATTGTTGCTTTTCCTAAACCCACTGCCTTAATAGTCGCACTAAGTCCATTCGGAGTAACCTTCACTACGTTATCATTACTACTTTTCCAGTCTGGAACAGCTTTTATTTCATTGCCTGTCTTTCCTTTCTGACTTACAGTAAGTTTCATACTTGTATAGTCAGTATCAAGAGTAAAAATTCCCTTAGTCATGGCTCCGTTTTTTGAATACTTAATACCATACCCCCCTGATTTTTCTGATGTCTTATCTACACCGGAAAATATAGCCATAGTATTAACTGCATTCTTTATTACCTGTATTGATACCTTTGCTGATTTCTTTGATCCGTCCCCTGCAGTACAGGTTATAGTCGCCTTTCCTATACCAACTGCCTTAATTGTGGCATGCAGTCCATCAGAAGTAACCTTTACTACTTTTTCGTTGCTGCTCTTCCATACAGGAGTGGTTTTTATCTCGCTACCATCTTTTGTTTTCTGCTTTGTAGTAAGCTTCATAGCGGTATACTCAGTACCAAAGGTGAAAATTCCCGATTTTATTACTTCGTTTTTACCATATTTGATTCCATACAGCTTTGATTTTTCTGAGGATTTACCGTATTCAGAGAAAATTTCTATGGCTGTTATCTTCTTTTCGGTTCCCGCCTGTGCATTCTTTTCATCCCACTCACAACTGTCACCGGTTACATCATTTCCCGATATATCTTCTGCAGAATCGTTTGCGGATATATCCTCCTGAGTCAGATCGTTTCCTGAAATATCTTCAGTTTCCTCATAAGTCAGTTCTTCCTGCTCATCATATACTTCGTCATCTCCGATGACGTATTCCTCTGATTCCGGATCATTCCATTCTTCATCTTCACAGATCTGTTCATCATTATTTTCATAACTTGAATCCACCGCATAATTTTCCGAACCAAGTTCTTCACTATCCGGTTCATTAGTCTCATCGATGATGATTTCATCATCTTCTGCTACAGAGATATTCTCTTGGGTTCCATCAGATGCTTCTTCTGATGCATCCTCGCTGATGTCCTCAATCTCCCAATAATCCTGACTATCTGTAAGATCATAACCGGTGCATTCTCCTGCGGCCGCAGCTCCAACTGACTGTGTCAGAAAAGCTGTTGCCAAAACAAATGCTGCTATCGTATTCTTAAGTTTTCTCAGGCTCATACTTCCCCCTTAATACAGGTACAAATATACAGGTTACTATAACAAAATGCGCATCGGCGAAACACTGCCGATGCGCATCTCACACTATGATACTAACGTTTATTACTTACTAACTTTTCTTCTGCGGATCATTATTCCCGCTGCTGCGGCTGCCAGGACGCAGGTTACTCCTCCTGCTGCTGCAGCTGCCTTTTTGTAAGGAAACTCTTTCTTAATAGGCTCCTCAGGAACTACAGGTGCTACGACCTCTTCAGTAGTTTCAGGCATAACTGCTTCTTCCGGCTCTTTGGTTACTCCAAGAGTCTCAGGAATATCAATCTGCTCTGCTACCTCTTCTATTTCTTCTGTCTCCTCAAGCTCTTCTTCAACGAGCTTGTCGGCATCCTTGGCTGAAACAACCACGTTTTTGTAGACAACAGTCTGCTTGTTACCGGCTACGTCTACAGCGATAAGGGTAATGTTCTGAGCTTTTTTACTCTCTTTAAGAGTGATGGTCTCTACATTGCCATCAGCCTTAAGCTGCTCTCCGGTAAACTTCCCGATTTCCTTGCCGTTGTTGTATACAGTAAGGTCAACTACTCCCATGTTATCTGTTACATCTACGTTGAAGTCATGGGTCTTTGTTTTGTATACACCCTTATCTTCGATATCGGCGGCAACAATACTGGGAGCTGTCTTATCTACAGCGAACTCAATCTCGGCATTTCTGCTCTTGTTGTCCATCTCATTGGTAGCTCTGTCTTTGGTGTACAGAGTTACGGAGTATACACCATCTTTGTCAAAATTGGCTCTTCCTACGTTGTAGGTATATGTCTTCCAGCTGGTGTCACTGCCCTGCTTGTTTACTCTGTAGTCAGTTTCATTGTTGAGCTTCTTGATAGTTCCGTCTCTTGTAAGTGAGACATCTCTGGTAACAAGATCGTCAACGTTAATCTCAGTGATCGTTACATCCTGAGGATCATTGGTGTAATACTTCTCATTCATGGCCTTGGTGCCATTACCAAGAACGAATACCGAGCCATATCGGTTAACAGAGAATACCAGTTTCTCTGTGCTCCTTCTTCCGGCAAGATCTTCAACGGTTGCTTCAAGTACATACAGATCATCAACGTCCTTATTACGTTCAAAATCAGGACATACAGCCTTGACGAAGCCCTTTCCGTCAGAAATTGTATGGCTGATAGGCACTTCACCGCGATTAGCACCTGTGAGCTTGAGATCTACTATAGTCTTGCTCTTATCAAAGTTCTCATCGCTGCAGTTGATCACCGGTGCTACTGCTCCGTTATTGGCTGAATAATTCTCTACCCCTTCAAAAGTAACCTTGGGATTCTGTAAATCAATTACATAGGTAAAAAAATTCTCCTCAATGACATCGCTGCCTCTTTTATATCTGATAACAAATGCATATCTGCCTTCTTCCGCCATAATAGCACGAACAACGGTATTGCCCTTAGAATTCTTCTCGCATTTGATGGTCGGAAGCTTGGTAGCTCCTGCTGGAGCATAATAATCCACATCAATGTACTTCTCCTGCACATACTGATCAAACTCAACTCTCTCAGTTACTGCTGAAGTATAGTAAATTGTATTCTTGGGTGACGGGTTATTTGTTGTTAACCTGGTCATCTTGGGCACTGAAGACTTAATGACAAAAGTAATTGAACTCTCATTTACAATAAGATTTCTCTTTCCGGCATCCAGATTGTCCAGTTTGCCCTCAATTGATACTGTGTATGTTCCGGGCTCAGAAAAAGAGAGCTTGGCAGTATGTCCATCTGTGGTATATCCGGTGTAGCTTAGAGAATTGTCATTACTGTCACTGGCTTCACCATCATCACCATTTTGACGAGTAACAGAAAGAACATGTTTAATACTGTCTGTAACGCCTTTTCCTCCCGGATATAATCCATCCTTAATTGTGAATAACACGTTGACGGAACTGTTTGTTTCGAATGTAGGTATCCCATTATCATCTTCTACATATGAGTCTGAATCCAGTCCATTCATCTCAAGAATAGGATCTTTCGGATCATATATGAACTTTGGACTTGTATAACTGTCACTTTCATTATTTGCCAGATCACTGGCTGTTATGCCATCAATCCAATAAATACCCGGTTCACAAACAGAAATAGGATGTGTCAAAGTAGTATCTTTATTTGTCTTGCAATCTACTATCGGCAGATTGGAAGCGGAATAATCACCTGCGTTGGTTTCACCCTTGATAGAGTACGATGTAATATCATGCAGGTTATCATCTGTCGCGCGCAAAAGAACACTATTATCATTAATGGAGTGATTTTCATCAATAGGTTCTTCATTTCCACAAAAACCTATATCCTCAATAGCAGCTACTTCAGGAGACTGTCCGTCAACATATATATCTCTATCATCAATATCGGTTGATTCTTCAGCTCCCGGCGCAGTATTTTCAAGTTTGATTCTGCACTTAAGTTCAGTCTCATTAGGAGTTGACAGCATTGTTGCCACATTGGGGTCTTCCTGCGGCTTAGGAAAAACACTGAATACATATTTACGGGGCTGGAATGGCAACAAACCCTCCACTTCATCTCTGTTAACTAATTCTGTATCCAGATAAGTTTCTCCATCGGTAGCACACTTAAGGGCAAATGTACCATTTAGATTAGTCACACCTGTTACAACATATTTAAGATCATCATACTTTTTGATATCCTTGGGATTAACAAAATATACTCCCTGGCTATTGGAGGAATATCCATCAATCTCTGTTTTAAGAGGATGCAAGTCACCGGTATTCACTCCACTTTTTGCATAGACAATATAGTCCTTGCCATGTTCACGATCATAATCAATTACAGGGGCCTGATTCTCTGCAACACGTTTATATGGCTGTGCATGGAACTGAATATTGGTTACCTTAGAATTCCATAATTTAGAATAATTGAAATGATAGTAACCATATTCTTCAAGTTGAGGCTTATTAAGCCATATTTCTTCAGATCTGTAGCTACCAATATTAACTTTGATTTCGGTAAGCACCCAACCTACATCTGCAATGACATCTGTATAATAAATATCTGTAGACGTAAGATCATTATCTTTATTATAGTTATAGATAAAATAGACCTCTGCCTCATTAAAGACAACAGTATCATCCATAAACTCCGCAGTCTCGGCATCATTACCGCTTACATCTTTTGCCTCCCCGGAAGCATCCTCACTGGATGCACTGCTTGCAGCATCCGCAGCATCTGCTGAAGATGCACCTGAAGAAGCATCTGCCGCAGCATCTGTAGAAGCGCCAGATGATGCACTTGTTGAAGCATCAGACGAATTGCCTGTAGTAGCATCAGATGAACTTGCAGTGCCTGCGTTGTCGGAGCTTGCACCGGTTGATGCACTTCCGGAAGCCTCACCGCCTGCATCTTCTGAAGTAGTCGCACCGGCAGAAGACGCATCCTCAGCATCTCCTGATCCGTCTGAACCGCCGTCGCTATCCTCACCGGAGGATTCTCCGGGATTATCATTACCATCACCTGAGTTATCGTCGGATTCTCCACCCGGATTACCCTGGTTATCGTCCGCTGCGGGCTGATTATCATTATTGTTCTGATCTTCTTTGGAATCTTCGCCTGAATCCGCAGTAGTTTCCCCGCTTTCAACTACGGCCTCATCAGCTAATGCCTGAACGGCAGTAAAATGACATCCCAAAATTGTAGGAACCAACAATACAGTAAGGAGCTTCCTTCCCCAAAAAGCCCTGACCTTATCAAATTTCATACATCCTCCTGTTTAGAAACAAAATAAAAATTTTATTACACAATTATAAAAAAAATATAAACACATGACCGATTATAAGTTACTGAATAACTAATTGCAACAATATTACAGAAGTTTCTGAAAATTATCCGCTGTTTCAGCTATCCGAATTATCTCACCAAGCGAGTATTCTTTATTATAGTTGACGCTTTATGGCGATGCTTTTAGCCCCATTCGCGATAATCAAACGGTATCTTATATGGATACCCATACACCGTTACCGTGTAAATCGCATAATAATTTCCTTCACTGAAATCGTATTCAAATCTATGTTTAACAAAGTGCTCATAAAAAATTGGGCTCTCCTGCTCTCTTACAACAAAATCACGTCCTTGATATACCCTATGACTCTCATAGTAATCATTTAGTTCCTCCGCAGATAAATCACTTTTTACCAGCATCACTCCCATAAAGCCCATACACCTTTTATTAAAATAATCATCCTCACATCCGGAATAATAGGTTTCTATCAATTCTGTATGCTCCGGCAGTGGTACCTCCATCAACATATCCACAACGTACGCAGCAGCTTCATTGTTTCCTTTTACGACACAACACTCAGCAACAATTATACATCCCACAAGAGCAACGACAACGATCAAAGCCATACTAATATTTTTTGCTATGTTTTTTTTCATCCTTATCCTTTTCATCCCACACATTTAACAAAAATCGCAGAATGATTGTCACCGGCGCCCTTTCTGGTAACTTCTTTCTGGATGGAAGATATCAGTTTCTCGATTCCTTTGTTGCTGCCGGTAAAGAAGACTTTACCGGGGAGCTTTTTGATGGTTTTGGGAGTAAGCTCTTTGTATACACCGTCGCTACACAGGAAAAATTCATCTTTCTTGCCAAGCTTGCCGGTGATTCTGTTGAACTTGAGGCTGTCACTGACTCCAACGGCCTTGGTAAGTTTGCCGTTGGGGGCAGCGTCGTCCCTTGTGATCTGATACATATGGATTTTTTTCTTCTTGTACAGTCTGCTGTCTCCGGCTGAGAAAACAGCATATCTGTCCTTGAATATGACAAGACATACCACGGTACTGCCGCAGGGGCCTTTCGAATTGTATTTCTCGAAGATCACCTTGTTGGCTTCGGTGAGTATTTCTTCTATTTCGTCAAAAAGCTCTGAGGCTTTGTCATACTCTTTATCTTTGTTCTCTCTCTGCCAGAGTCTGATTCCACCGATGATCTCTCTGGAGGCCAGTTCTCCGTGCATATGGCCGCCCATACCGTCAGCGACGCAAAATATTGCCAGATCACCTTCTGTCAATGCCAGAACGCTGTCCTGGTTTATTCCGTCACGTGAGCCTCTGTCGGTGTAGTTCGCTGATAATAACTTCATAATTTATCGACCTTCCGAAATTGTTATGGTGTAAGAATGCCTTCCTATAGTTACTACAGAGTTGCTGACAATAAGCTGGGGTATTGTAGGTTTGAGCAATACGCCGTTAATTGCACTTCGATTCTTAACATCCTTAAGGTCTGTATAATAAAAAGTTCCATTCTTGACCGATACTACCGAATGATGTCTGTGGACTGAGTTGTCGTCGCCGATGATGATATAGTTGTCCTCCATACGGCCGATGGTAACTTCATCGATGAGCTCACATCTAAAGCTCCTGTCCTCATCTTCTGTATCTGTCATAAGGAACATATATTTCTTTCTTCCGTCCGAAACTGAGGGCGTAAGCTGCTCTGTTCCGTTGTTCTGGCTTCCTGTGCCATATCCGAATAGTTCTGTCTCACCTGCGCCTGCTGCAAGATTGATTGTAGGCATCATGACATTCTCAGGCTGTTTCTTATTCTTGAATGCCAGATTATATATAAGAAGCCACATAAGACCTGCCAGTACGATTACCGCACCAACCAGCGCAGCAATTACTTTAGGCTCTTTGAGTCTGTCCCAAATTGTTGGATCCGGCTCTATAACAGGTTCTTCCGGTCTTGGTGGTTCCGGCGGATCCACAATCACAGGTTCAAGTGAAAAAGGTGTCTGCACCATGAATTCAACAGAGCTGCCACTTGCCAGGGTAAGTCTGCTGTTCTTGCGTTCTCCATCCTTGGCTTCTTCAGGGATTGTTGCGGTCACTACAGTAATGGCACTGTCTGCGGCTACAATAGCAGGAACTTCTCCAATGCTGTCTTTGTCTATAACGAGATAGTCTCCGGCTGTTCTTCTTGACAGTGCAAACATGTTCTCTAACAGCTTGGCATTGGACTTGGTCTTAACGCCAAAGGAATAAATAGGGTAGTTTCTGGATGACATATGATCAACCAGCTCGCTCTCCGTATATCCTATCTCTGTGTTATCCACACCATCCGCAAACACCAGGATTCTGACATAGCCATCATAGCTGTTGGCTTCCAGTTCGCTGATGATGTCATAGAGAACGTTGTAGAGATTGGTATCCTGATCATTGAATTTGATAGAATCAACAGTATTGATCAATGATTTATAATCGTTTATAAAATCTCCGTTGAGATATGTTACGGTCTTCTCTACCGTACCGATTCTGAAATATTCATTTTCTCCATGGGCATCAATTATCTGCTTGATCGTATCAAGAATAGGCTGCCTCAATGACTGAGTCATGGACATGGAGTTATCCAATAATATGAGAGTCCTGACTGGACTGGAATCTTCACCTATACCGCAGGATCTGATATCTTCACAGGCTGTTTTGCCAATCTGATAAGTACTTGTTCCGTCAAGGGCTCCGTTTCTGATATACGCCCTGACTATATTTTCGCGTACAAAAGACTGCATAAGTCTAGCGGGCTCCTGAGACACTGCCTCTTCCTCGGTCTGTACCTCTTCCCCGGTCTGTACATCGCCTTCAGCCCTTGCCTTGATCACTGCAGGTCCACCTGCGAGAGATAAAACAATACATGCAGCAAGTGCAAGATTAATCCATTTCTTAAAGCATTTCATATAATAAAAACTCCCATCATTTCCTAAATACACCAAAAACAGTGCCGTTAAAAGCACTGTTTTCGGGTAGAATATCTATTTTGATATCAATTAAAGCATTGTGATGTCTGCAGGTAAAGACTGAGCTAATGCGATGTTGTCGTTCTCACCGTTCTCGTACTCTGTAGCGATCTGCTGAAGATCTGTGCTGTATGTCTGGCAGATGTTGTAAAGTCTGTCGATATCGTCTCTAAGACCCTCGAACTTATTTACAAAGCTCTCACGAGCCTCGCCCTTCCAAATGTTTGCTGTGCCAAGAACAAGCTCGATCATCTCGGTTGCTACATTCTTTACCTGATCAGCATGATCCTGGAAAATCTGTGACTCTGCTCTTAAGTCCTGTATGTCTGATACTCTTAAATTATTTAATGCCATGATTAATATTCCTCCTAAATTATATTAAGTATGTCTCATTAGTGAGCTGCGATGTTGACGTTGGTCTCTTCTGCTCTCTCATATCTCTCAAGGATATTGTTAAGAACCTTCAGATAATCCATGATTCCCTGATAGAAGTCCTCGAAGCAGTGCTGCTCCTTGTTGAAAGTCTCCTGGAATCTCTCGCTTGCTTCACCTTCCCACTTCTGTGTGAGCTTCTTAGCTTCCTGAACGATGTCCTGAGAAGTCTCCTGATATCTGCCGTTAAGCTGCTGTAATGAATCGATAACCTCTCTAATTGCCTGTGAACTAGCTACATAAATTTCTCCCATTTTGTTTTCCTCCTTTAATGACTAGCTATTCTGATAGCTGCCAGTTCTGCTTGCATAATTCTGGCTGCTATTGCTTCAATTACGTCTGCCACTTTCTTGACATTAGCGGCTGTTGTGTTGATCTTTACTTTCTCGTTGCCGGCCTTACCGGTATAGTTGTCCGAATTCTCGCCGGTCCAGTCTGCGCCAATCTTGGTAACTGCACCCTGAACCTCGTCGTCTGCTACGTTGTCTAAATTTGAAGCAATCTGGCGAAGTCGGCTTGACTGTTCCTTGGCCTTCTGGAAATCCATGTAAATTTGTGCTTCCGTTTTCATTCCGGTTCTCCTCGCTAAATAATAATCACTTCATTACAATGTCGGTTGCCAATGTATTTGCCATCTCAACTGACCCTTCTTCAGCCTCTTCATAGATACCGGCCATCTTGAGAATTCTTGTTGGGTATGTACGAAGTCGCTCAATCAACTTGTTAATTTCACTTACCTGATCTTCGAAGTTCTTCCTCTGGGTATTACCGGCATCTCCCTCCCAATAAGAAGAGGTTCCTGTAACTTCCTCATACAGGAGATTAACCTGTTTAACCATATCATCAATATCTGTATTGATGTCTGAGGATTTGGTCTTCAGCGATTCAGGAGTAACACCAAGTGCTAATGTAAATGCCATGTTTTAGTCCTCCAATTATAAATCGTTTATTATTCCCGATACCTTCTGCTCACATGATGTATATTCGGAATGAGCAAATTTCAATTCGTTATATACTCTGAGCACGTCATCGAGCATTGTCTGCGTCTTCTGCTGATCATTGCTGAAGGTGTTCTTCAGTTCCTCATGAGCTTCGCCTTCCCACATGGTGTTAAGTTCATTCATGTGAATAACCATCTGGTCGAAAGCCTGTGATAACTGTGTATATCCGGAATTGTAATCCTGAATATCACCATCAAACTGTGGCAGGTTGTTAGCTATTACGTCCATTCGTCTACCCTTTCCGATTAGTAAAACAAGCCTGATAATTCTTCAAGTGTTTCATAATCTATTTTATTTGAAGCTGCTGGTGACCATCCGTCTCCGGAAAAGTCCTGAAGCGAAGATCCGCCTCCGAAGGCCCAGCTCTGACCCTCCTGATTGTTCAAAATGTTCTCTTCGGCCTTCCTGTACTCGTTAACAATCTGAATACCTGCTTCATAGAACCGGCCAAGCTGATTCGACTCTTCAAGTATCTGATTGCTCAATTGCTCAAGTGCCGATAGAACCTCATTCATTTCGCTAAGATCCGAAAGATTACTTCTTACATCATCAAGTTCATTTCTTAGCCTTTTTAAAGTTTGCTCACCGGAAGAAAATGAAGCCACCGCCGAGCGAACGTTCTCGGTATTTATGTAGAACATTTTTTATCTCCCTCTGTCTGAAATACACTTTACCACGTTTGAAAAAAAAATGTTGATTTTCTGACGAATGACACTTGAAATCGGACGAATGACACTTTTTTTATGTTTTTTATATCAAAATGAGGTATTTTCCACTCCGAATACTACATTCTGAGAGTGAATTTTTGACCGGTAATTTTTGATAAGTTTCTTTGTTATAGAGTCTTAATTTACTCTGGTCTCCAACAAAAACCATCTTCTCTTTCTGCTCGATCATGTCGGTTATCTCGGTTATGACCGCATCTATTTTGACATTCTCGTTAAGGCTGAAGTTATAGACCTTATCAAGAGCAGGTACAAAGACGTCAACTACTATCATTGTTATTCCTCCATCAAAAAGTTGGTGAAAAGGTCCGGGGCATAGACATAATCTTCTGCCTGTTCCTTAATTACGGTAAGAGCGAAGGGATCTCCTTCCCTTACCACAACTCTGATCTCACTCGTTGGTGCACCTCGAAGGTATCTGTCAACCACAGTTACCACATCGGGGATTTCCAACACATCTTCTATAGGTAATTCTCTGGATATCGATCCCGTGGTAGATACGGATCCCAGCTGTTCCTCATCAGGCATTGCGTCATAGTAAGTAACATCATTAAGAAGTTCTCTTACATCCGCAAGCTCGAGTCTTGCTCTCTTGGGATTGGCGACGTCAAGATTCATCAGAACGCCTCTGCCCTTAAGCGCATACAGAAACTGCTGAGGCATCCCGATATTTCCTATATGAAATATCTTCTCCGCTCCCGCGATAATATCTGCGATCTCCCTGGCCTCATCAGAAAGGGTCAACGCTCCGTTTTTGTCCGGAACAATAAAACCTTCTCCGATCATTTTGGCCATGGCCTCCTTAAGCTGTCTGTCATCCGCATCTATATCAGACATAGCATCGGGAACCAGAAGCCCCTCTACTTTTCTCTGATAAAAAATGATAAGGAGCTGCTCAAGGGACATATATATGGCTTTGCTTCCTATATTACTCATTTCTTGAATTTCCCCCTGACTGCGGCGTTGTAGCTTCTGGACACGGGAATGAAGATATCGTCCTTGAGATACAGCGTCTTTTCTGTTGTTGCATAGCGTTCAACGTAATCCATGTTAACGATGATTCCTCTGTGGCATCTGACAAAGTTATCGGGAAGCGTTGCCTCCAGGTGCTCTAAGGTGTCATAGTAGCCGTATTCCTCATTCTTGAGACGAAGGAACACTTTCTTGGCCTTGGACTCAAAATACACAACCTTGGAGATCGGAACCTTAAGGTCTCCGAACTTGGTCTCAACCATGAGCATCTGCTCATCATCAGCCACCGTAGGTTTAAGGGAAGCGGACAGGAAATCAGAAATATTCCTCTCCATGTCATCGTCTGATGAAGGCCGCAGAATCAGAGCCGACGGCATTATGCCCGGTCTGATATACTTGGCGGGAGAAACAGTGATGTCCACCACCAGAAGGAGCGGAATGTTACCAAACTTCTTTCTGATTATGTCCACGCAGCTGCCGTCCTCACCAAACTCAGCGACAACGACATCGCAAAGATCCAGCGTTTCCATACCCCCCTTAAGCTTCTCCACGCTTGAGAAGGCCGCAATTCTAAGCTCGTCCTCCGCAAGCATGGAAACAGCATCAGAAACGAAATCTTCTATCTTATTCAATTCTTCTTCATTGCTGTCAAATAAAATGGCAGATATCATTTCAAGTTACCTTTTACCATAGGAAGTACTACTTCCAGTGTTGTATCACCGTTGTCAGATGCAAGCATACCTCTTCCGGCAGGCTTAGCAGTGTCAACAGTCTTTCTATCCTGATTCTCATAGCTCATGCCGGCAACTGCCGTTGAGTGAGCATTTCCACCAAAGTGGATACCCTTCTTGTCAGCCGCAAACAGCTTGAACAGCTTGTAAGAAGGTGCAACTCCGAGATTCTCCTTATCAGCAGTTGAGAACCAGTACAGGTTGTGGAGATAACCCTTGGACATTATCATCTCCATGTTGATGTTAAGGTTATTAGGCACACCTTGTTCTGTAGGCTTGATTACTCTTGTAACGAATTCCGGCAGGTTGTTTATGAGAACGAAAATCTGGCCGAACTGCTGCATCTTCTCGAATATCTCTTTTTCTTCCAGGTTCTGGCCCACAAGTTCTGACTTGAACTTGTTTCTCACAGAAATATCCTGAACCAGAAGCTTGGACAAGAAGCCTGCGAAATCCATCTCTGTATGGATTGCCTCTACGCCGAGATCCTGCGCAAACTTGGCAAGTGTTCTGTCGAAGTCGACAATAACAACTCTGGCACCTTTGGCTGCGGCTGCACAAGCGATAACCTTGAGGGTGTTGGTCTTTCCTTTTTTCTTGGAACCTGTAATAAGGTAGGAATAAACCTCTGAGTAATCGATACCGTATATTGCTGCGGTCTTAGCGTCATAACCGATAGGAAGAAGTTTGTTGGAAGCAAACATATGCTTAACATCATGCAGCTTTCTGAACTCCTCCCAAACAGGCTCCTCCGGAATCTCCGGAATTGGCCTTGGATAGTATCTGTCCTCTCCGCCGTCCTCCCAGGCCTGCTTCATCTTGCCTGAAAGTGCGTTAAATACCTTACTGCATTCCGCATCATTCCTGCTCTTAAGGGGAAGAGCTGTCTGGTACTCAAGAACTCTTTCGCCAATCTTGGCAATACCACGTCCGGGAATACCGGCTTCGGGTCTCATTCTCAAATGAGCGGTTCTCATATAGGTCGTATAATCGAATACGTTATTAAGCTCAAGACAAACAGTAGTCTTGAAGTTCTGAGCCATATTGTTGGGAATCTCACCACTACCACAGCCTGCTGCGGAAACAATGATGAAGATACCAAGTGTAGCACCCTCTTTGACCAGCTGCTGAAGTATTCCGTTATATCTGTCGGCAGCTCTGTTTACAAGAGATGCGAAGTTATCGATGATGATGAACATAGCAGGCATGCTGTCTGCTTCTGTCTCAGCCACATAGTGCTCGTAACCGGTTTCGCCCAGGCGCTGCTTTCTCTCTGCAAGGATCTGTCCCATCATGATGAAGAACTTCTCAAGCTTCTCATTGGAGTCATTCTCAGTAACGATACCTCCGA
Source organism: Butyrivibrio sp. DSM 10294 (assembly GCF_028539135.1). Lineage (NCBI taxonomy): Bacteria > Bacillati > Bacillota > Clostridia > Lachnospirales > Lachnospiraceae > Butyrivibrio > Butyrivibrio sp. DSM 10294. The sequence goes on from NZ_JANSWL010000040.1 coordinate 56,537, forward strand.
TGTGAGGAGCAGCTGCAAAAGGTGTAAACTTACGCACTGAAAACTCAAGTGCATAGATAGTAACCTCTGCCGGTGAATAACGTGTAATGAGCTCGTATACAAAGGTCTGAAGGAAGGAACTCTTACCTGTAGCAGGAGCACCGATAACCATAAGGCTTCCTGCCTTGGGGAAGCTAAGGGTGTAGAGATCCTGACGCTGGTTCTCGGGATCGTCGTACAAGCCAAGGCCCACGGTGATATCTCTTTTGCCTTCGTGATCAGGCCATGCAGTTCCGCCAAAGATAGTCTCCGAATTTCTTGGCAATGTATCCTGAGGAAGCTCGTCCAATCCCATAAGTGTGGGCAAAAGAGGAAGGAACAGGCTGAAGTCGTGGTTGTAATTGTTGAGCTTGGCCAGCATCTTGAGGTAGCCGACAACTGCTTCCAGCTGTGTTCTCTCGGGCTTCTGAGGAAGCTTTTTCTTGGCGTTGGTGAGCTGAGCCTCAATATCAAGGATCTTCTCAGTGTCAAAGCCCTGCATTCCTATATATTCAAAGAGTGTGATAAGGTTCTCTCTGTTATGCTCTGTATCCGGATAGTCATATTTAAGAGAAAGGAGCTTCTCAAGGACAAGTCCTGCTATATGCTCTTTTTCCTCTCTTCCGGCATTTTTGAGCTTCTCGGAATCATCTCCGTATACTTCCTTGGTTACTTCAAGGAGCTTGCCGATCCATTCCATCTTCTTTTCCTTCTGACGAATGGTTCTGGCATGATTACCCTCGATGAAAGAAGTACCGTTGACATCCAGCATGGTAGCGATATCTGTGCTGACATCCTCTTCATCGTCATAATAAACCGCTCCTGAGAAACCTGACTGGAACAGTTCGTAGAGCTCGTCGTTACCAACCTGCAGGTAACATCTACCTGACTGGGTAAGGTAAGCAGCATCGGGCTTGTGGAGCATGTCCATTGAGTCCTGTCTACTCTGAACTCGCAGACAGAGCTTGAATCTGGAGTTGGCCCAGATGTCATCGCTGACGCTTCCGGCAGGCTTCTGGGTAGCCATGATAAGGTGGATACCAAGGGAACGTCCTACACGGGATACGGAGACGATTTCCTGAATAAACTCAGGCTCTTCCTTCTTCATCTCCGCGAACTCGTCGATAACGATAATGAGGTGGGGAAGCGGAACAGTTGCTTCATTATTCTTGTACAGCTTGGTGTAGTCTCTGATATCTTTAACACCGTAGGTTGCAAAAAGTGCCTCTCGTCTGTCCTTCTCACTCTGGATTGACAGAAGGGCTCTCTGGATCTGGTTACCTGAAAGGTTGGAGATCTGACCAATCATGTGGGGCAGCTCTTCAAAAAGGTTCGCCATACCACCGCCCTTATAGTCGATGATGAAGAAGCTGACATCGTCCGGGCTGTAGTTGATCGCCAGGGACAGGATGTAGGTCTGAAGTGTCTCAGACTTACCGGAACCTGTAGTACCGGCTACCAGTCCGTGGGGACCGTGGTATTTCTCATGAATATCGAGGTAACAGGGAGCGCCGCCGGCCTTCTGGCCTACGAGAGCCTTCATGGACTCATAGGTACGGTTCTTCTTCCATCTTGTTATAACATCAAGGTCATCAAGCTTTTTGATGCCGTACATTTCAAAGAAGGTTATGGAGTTGGGCACATCACCGCCGGTCTCCATTTCCTGCACTTCAACGCAGGCGATTCTCTCCGCAAAGTCATGAGCCTCCTGAGGTGAGAGCTGGTCAAAGTTGATGACGGTTCCCATCTCGAGATCCTCTGAAGTGCGGTACACACCTGTAAATACGCTGTCGTTCTCAATAATATATTCACAGCTGTTGGGAAGCTGCTCGTAGTTCTCAACCATATAAATGGTGGAGAAGCCGTATTCCGGCTTGGGTGACAGCAGATACTGGGTAAGAAGTTCTCCTTCAAGGAACTCAGGTGCTGCCACGATCACTACATAATAGGGCTTGGGAATATCTCCCTCATCCTGTCCGGGAGTACCCTGGTTCTCAATTCTCTGACGGATTACTTTGTTAAGTTCAAAGAATACTTCACTTACTGTTTCTTTATTGGATGCAATGAATCTGAATTTCTTGGATTCGTTCCATACATGGGGAAGCCATTTTACGAAGTCCCACTCCTTGCTGAGGGAAGTCTTCTTCTCGTTATAAACAAGGGCTATCTTGACATCTGTGTAGGAGTCGTTGGCTGCAATCTGGGTTATCAGGTTACGTACAACCTGAACACCTCCCGCCATGGTTCTGCCTCCGATAACACCGATGAGTTTCTCCTCAAGAAGGTCAACGCAGATGGGAACATCCTTCAAAGTGGTATAGGTCTGCTTGAGGTTCGTGGGAATCAGAGTCAGGTTGTTCTCACTCATGGTGAATTTCTCATCGGGTACGTCTATCTGTACCTGGAAAGGCATATCACCGATACCGAGTCTGTGGGACAAAAAGTCGGGCTGACTCATGTTTCTGCTCCACAGAAGCGGATTGTTGGCGCCGAACATGGCGGCTGTCTGGGCGGGAACGTATCTGTCTCTTAATATTTCTGTATTTCTGACATACTTAGACTTTATAAGTTCTTCTTTATCTTTAAGATATTCGCCGTATTTCTCGTTACGTTTTTTCTCGTATTCCTCGTATTCCTTACGGGCTCTCTTCATACCGCTGATACCACGGATCGCACCGATGGTCGCTGAGGTAGTGGCGGTTACCATTCCCATGTACATGAAGATACCCCTGTTAACACCTGAGAGCTTGGAAGCCACCACCATGAAGGTACATCCAACCATCATAGGAAGCGCCATTACAAGGGCGTTACCGAGGGCTCCGAGGATTCCGGTCTTACGCACCTCATCCTTGGGCTGGGGCGGTTCATCGATCTTGACGGGTTCACTGTCTATCTGGCTAAGTCTTCTGGGAGCTCTGTTAAAAACTGTAAAGAGTCTCTTCTTATTAACTCTGAGAAGCGGAATATCATCATCCTTGGCAGGAACCAGAATTCTCTCGTCAACCTTGACTCCGCTCTCAAATACGTTGATCGCGAATTTGTTTCCCAGGAAAACGATTCGAAGGCCGAAAATATCTATGCAGTCGCCAAAGGCAAGTCTGTCACTGCCGATCAGTCGCCTGTTATTAAGGAAGGTACCGTTGGCACTTTCATTATCAGACAGAATGACATCGCCGTTATTAACGAAAATAGCGGCGTGAATTGCAGAAACCTGACAGGTATTCATGTAGTCATAGCTTAAAGTAGTGTTCTCATTACGACCAATTGTTATGGTCTGTCCCTCGCAGGGAACATAATAATGATTGTAGGACGCAAAATAGTCCTCTACGTTGTTGGCGATCACAGTGATAATGTGCGCACCTTCAACGAGAAGCTTGAACTCATTCTTCTTGCTGTTTGTATCATTCTGAAGTGGATTACGGTAGCAATCGACAGTAGGATCAAGACATTCAAGATCGTATTTCTCAGATCGTCTGAAATACCACTTGTTATCCCTGATCTCCATCTTAAGCTCGATGTCTGTGCTGATACTGAAAAGATTTTCAGATATAAGTACCGTATGATCTGCATCATTAATTGCAGGTAAAAGAAAACGCTTGAAAGCGTTCTGACTGTATATTGTTAAAACTGTCCCCATTTTACTTTTCTCTTCCCAACAAAAAAATTGTCCCGCGTTAGTTTATAAAAATTTTATAAAAAAACACGGAACAATAATACCATTAAAATAGCAAAATATACTACTTTAAAATTTCGAATTTTTTGTTAACACTTCTTCGAATACCGAAGGGTCTAGATTTCTTATATGATTCCCGGGTTTAATAGACACATACGAATTCATTATTAATGTAGAGATATATGTTTCCCTCAAGATCAAGGAAGCCTAACTTGCCATTTATCTTGAAAAGAGTATCCACATCATCGGCAACTTTTTCTGTGGAACCTTCTGTGTCGTAGACGCTGTACAATGTATTGTATTCTGTAAAATAGAGCTTGTTGTCCTCAATGTTCCATGCAAAATACAGGCCTGTGTTCTCATCGTCATATACGTAATCGGGTATTACATTTTCAAGCTCCCCATCCTTAAGATAATAGATATCGTCCCGGATCTTGAGCCACACATTCTTAAGGTCATAGCTGGCAAAAAAGGTCTCAACATCATCTTCCTCGTAGAAGGCCTCATCCTCAATGCCGTCATCACTGACCTTGGATTTATACAATACTCCGTCGCAGCAGTACATGAGCTCACGATTCACGTCGTCAAATACTATGTTGTCGACGTCATTGTAGTTATGATCCAAAAAGGCTGCGCTTCGCCCATCGCTACTTATGATAAATACAACTCCCTCCTTGGAGATAAAGTACAGATCCTTAAGTGAAGCCACATCGAGAATACTTGCCCTGAACTGGCCGTAGCTCTGGTGAAGTGCGCTGGTGTGCATGTTTGTCACAAGGCCTCCCTCATACACCTGCGCTGCCTCTTCCATCTCACCATCGCAGAAGTATGCACCTTCGCTGCAAGAGATGAGAATCTCATCGGCGGATCCGTTTATAAAGTAATTGTTGAATTCCTCCGATGACAGAACCTTTACAGACTTACCATCCTTATATCTGTAGATCTCATTTTGCTCTTCATTGGTGTAAAAAAGGTTGCCGGAATTATCTACGCTGCAGGCACGAAGATTACCTTTTTGTATCTGCTTCTCTTCCATATCAGAGCCGGCAATACACAGCACACTGTTCTTGGAATCAACAATTCTGGTATAAGCAACAATGTTGCCATCCGGAGAAATGACAGGAGAATTAGCCTGTACATTTTCGGCAACGCTATCACTGAATCCTGTGGCGGTATCGAAGAGAAACAGGGTTCCGACTTCAGGCTCCTCTGACTCACCCTCCTTTTTCTCAGGGATGACATAGAACATTGTGCCTCCGTCAAAGGCAAGCTCTGCGCAGGTCGTACCCTGAGCAAATTCGATGACATCCGTGTTGGCGTTGACATAATAGAACTGCCCGTCTTCGGTAAGGACCATGGTCTCCTTCAGATCCCTGCTGCTATTGCCGCTGTGGTCTATTCCAAGGAGCTTGTCGTTACTGTCTCCCTCCTGATTGACAAACAGGCCCTGCACATCAACTATCCACTTCTCATCATTGAAATAATCGTACCTGCCGGTATATTCGGGTGCATCCACATGGACATATTCTATTTCCGGCGTATCGATATCTTCTTCCGGGAGATCCTCTTCGACTTCGTATTCTTCTTCCATATCCTCCCAGTCATCAAGCTGATGCTGATATTGCTCAAAAGCCTTATCCACAGTCTCCTTGGTAAGAGTAACTGCCTTGTGTATATAGTACGCGTAATATCCAAGGATTATACAAACAGCTAGTATAATGAACGCGATATTCATGAGCTTCTTTTTGCGGGACATGGGGGCCGGCCCTTGGCTTGCAGCTCTCCCGGCTTCGGTTTTGGTTATGATCACAACGGGTGCTCCGCAGTTACCGCAGAATTTATCACCCGGATTTAATTCGGTTCCACACTTGTTACAGAACATTCTGCCAAATCCTCTCTGATATATAATAATCAATATTAACACGACATCAGGGCCATAAAAAGTATAAAAAACCACCGGAAGCAATTTCTGCAACCGGTGGTAGGTAGTATTATTGATGATCCTGCCCATGATCGGAGGAGCCGATCCTGACAAGAGCTCTGTAGAGCTTGGCCTCTGCCCTTACGCGGGCCTCCTTGTCCAGCATCTGATCCTTCAGTCTCTCTTCGGCTCTCGCCTTAGCCGCTTTGGCACGGGCAATGTCGATATCCTCAGACCACTCCCAGGTGGTGGGGAATACCTTGACTTCACCCTTCATAACTGAAAGCATTCCGCCGATACAGGCTGCTTTTCTCTCTGTGCCGTCTGCCATGGTAACTCTGGCTGTGCCCATTCCGATGGCGGTACAGTAGTCTGTATGACGGGCAAGAATCTCCACATCACCATCTATTGTACGCAGAAGTATTTTCTCAACTTCTCCATCAAAATCCAAGCCGTCCATGGAGACTACCTGTAAATGAAAATTCGGCATATTATTCCTCCGGCTTACTTTTTAGCCTTCTCAAATACTTCGTCAATGGTTCCAACAAGAAGGAATGCTGACTCAGGGAGATCATCGCACTCGCCGTCAAGGATCATCTTGAAGCCGCGGATTGTCTCCTTAAGAGGCACATACTTTCCGGGAAGACCTGTGAACTGCTCAGCAACTGAGAAGCTCTGTGACAGGAAGTTCTGAACCTTACGAGCTCTGTAAACGGTGAGCTTATCCTCTTCAGACAGTTCGTCCATACCCATGATGGCGATGATATCCTGAAGTTCACGATATCTCTGAAGAACCTGCTGCACGCCCTTAGCTACTTCGTAATGCTCTTTTCCTACGATATCGGGAGAAAGGATACGGCTGGTTGAATCAAGAGGATCAACCGCAGGATAAATACCCTTTGATGCGATATCTCTGGAAAGAACGGTGGTAGCATCCAGGTGAGTGAAGGTTGTAGCAGGAGCAGGGTCTGTAAGGTCATCGGCAGGTACGTATACGGCCTGAACCGATGTGATAGAGCCCTTCTTGGTTGATGTGATACGCTCCTGAAGAGCACCCATTTCAGTAGCCAGTGTAGGCTGATAACCTACGGCTGAAGGCATACGTCCAAGAAGCGCTGAAACCTCTGAACCTGCCTGTGTGAAACGGAAAATGTTATCGATGAAAAGAAGCACGTCCTGATTCTTAACATCACGGAAATACTCAGCCATTGTAAGTCCGGAAAGACCTACTCTCATTCTGGCCCCGGGGGGCTCGTTCATCTGACCGTAAACAAGGGCTGTCTTATCAATAACTCCACTCTCTTTCATTTCTCCGTAAAGGTCGTTTCCTTCACGGGTACGCTCACCTACACCGGTAAATACTGAAATACCGCCGTGAGCCTTAGCTACGTTGTTGATAAGCTCCATGATAAGTACGGTCTTACCTACGCCGGCACCGCCGAACAGACCGATCTTACCACCCTTAGCATAAGGGCAGATAAGGTCAACAACCTTGATACCTGTCTCAAAGATCTCTGTAGCAGGAACCTGATCCTCATAAGAAGGTGCGGGACGATGGATAGGCCATCTCTCCTTGGCTCCCGGGTCAGGTCCGTTATCAACAGGATCACCCAAAAGATTGAAAATTCTTCCCAAGCACTCGTCACCAACCGGTACAGTGATAGGACTTCCGGTATCCACAGCGTCTGCGCCACGCACAAGTCCATCAGTTGAGCTCATGGCAACGCATCTTACTACGTCATCGCCGACCTGCTGTGCAACCTCTGCGATCAGCTTGCGGTCATCGATCTTGATCTCTATGGCATTGTGAAGATCCGGAAGTTCACCCTCTTTGTATCGGATGTCAAGTACAGGGCCTGTAACCTGTATTACCTTTCCAATATGATTTTCACTCATTGTTAAACTCCTTAATATTGTTATGTTATCAAGCATTTTACAAGGAAGTTCTGCTCTCACTACGTTCGACAGAACAATCTTCGTACCTGGGCTCAATAATACTTCGCCCGGTTCTTAGTTTTCTGCTCCGGCGACAATCTCCGTAATCTCTTGCGTAATGCTTGCCTGACGAGCTCTGTTATAGTACAGACTCAAGGTCTCGATCATCTCTTCTGCGTTGTCGGTAGCGGCTTCCATAGCTGTTCTACGAGCAGCCAGCTCACTTGCATAAGAAATATTGATACTGGTATAAAGTATTCCCGCCAGATATTCCGGAACAATAGCATTGAACACTGTTTCACTGTCTGGTTCATACAAGATAAGGTCTCTCGGCTTGCCATCGCTGACTCTCTCTCCTGTGGACAGGTCTGAGAGCGGTAAAAGCGATGTAGCTGTAGGAACCTGTGACAACATGGACACGAAGTTTGTATAACACAAGAATACATGTCCAAATCCGCCACCACCGTATGATCCGCAGATCAGCTTAGATACCTGAAAGCAGTCTGAAATAGTCATCTTGGCAACTTCGGCATATTCCTCTGTAAGGATCGGCACATTTCTGTGCTTGAAGAATTCTACAGATTTTTTACCGATAGGAAGTACCGTAACATTAGTCTTATCCTTGATTTCCTGCTCTACAAACTTAAACAGATTGGAGTTATAACCACCTGCAAGGCCTCTGTCTCCGGCGATTACAACGTACAGCCATCTGTCGTTATCTTCACTGACCTGAGTAAAGATCGACTGAAACTCTGTGTTTTCGGTGGCTATATCTGTAAGTGTTGCAAGCATTGACTCAAGATAAGGCTTGGAGTTATCAGCTTTTTCCTTTGCCTTACGAAGCTTGGAAGCAGCAACCAGCTGCATGGCCTTCGTAATCTGCATAGTGCTCTGAACGCTCTTGATTCGGAGTTTAACAGCTTTCATTGATCCAGCCATTATTCACCCTCCTTATCTGCTCTTTAAGAACTTATCAGTGTATGCATTCAAAGCTTCTTTTAACTTGTTCTCAGTCTCTGCCTCAAGCTTTCCGGTTTCACGAATATCGCGCATTGCTGAAATTCCGGAAGGATCCTTATCAAGGAAGTCATAAAGACCTGCCTCATACTCCGCAACATCCGCTGTTTCAACCTTCATCAGAATGTTATTAACAACAGCATAAAGAATGGCAACCTGCTTTTCTACAGGAACAGGCTGATTCTTGTTCTGCTTGAGAACTTCCACAATACGTTCGCCCTGTGCAAGACGGTTCTTGGTGTCTTCGTCAAGGTCTGAACCGAACTGAGCAAAGCTTGCCAGCTCACGGTACTGTGAATATACAAGCTTAAGGGTTCCGGCAACCTTCTTCATAGCCTTGATCTGAGCGTTACCACCAACTCGGGATACGGAGATACCGGGGTTAACCGCCGGCATGATTCCTGAGTGGAAGAGCTCCGTCTCAAGGAATATCTGTCCGTCTGTGATGGAAATAACGTTAGTCGGGATGTAGGCTGATACGTCACCGGCCTGTGTCTCGATGATAGGAAGGGCTGTAAGTGAACCGCCTCCGTTCTCATCTGAAAGCTTAGCGGCTCTCTCCAAAAGTCTTGAATGCAGGTAGAAAACGTCACCGGGGTACGCTTCACGTCCCGGGGGTCTTCTGATAAGAAGTGAGAGTGCACGGTAAGCTACAGCGTGCTTAGAAAGGTCATCATAGATGCAAAGCACGTGTTTACCTTTATTCATGAAGTACTCACCCATAGCACAACCTGTGTATGGTGAAATGTACTGCAAAGGCGATGGTTCTGAAGCGGTAGCAGCAACTACGATGGTGTAGTCCATAGCTCCGCCCTTCTTAAGATCCTCAACCAGTGATGTAACTGTTGAACGTTTCTGTCCGATAGCTACATAGATGCAGATAACATCTTTACCCTTCTGGTTAAGAATTGTGTCAACCGCAATGGTTGTCTTACCTGTCTGTCTGTCACCGATGATCAGCTCACGCTGTCCTCTTCCGATAGGGATCATGGAGTCGATAGCCTTGATACCTGTCTGCAGAGGTTCCTTAACGGGCTGTCTTGCGATGATACCGGGAGCAGGTGACTCAACCGGTCTGTATTCTGATGATTCGATGGGGCCCTGTCCGTCGATAGGCTGTCCAATAGCGTTAACAACGCGGCCGATCATCTTCTCACCTACAGGAACAGATACGACTCTTCCTGTACGCTTAACGGTCTGTCCTTCGCTGATACCTACATCCTCGCCGAACAAAACCGCAGATACTACTGTTTCCTCGAGGTTCTGAGCCATTCCGAATGTACCGTTCTCGAACTCCAAAAGCTCACCGGACATACAGTTCAAAAGGCCGCTTACTCTGGCGATACCATCACCAACGGTAAGAACTGTACCGGTCTCATTCTGGATAATTGCATTCTGATAATTCTTTATCTGGCTTCGAATGACCTCGGATATTTTTTCTGGTTTTAGTTCCATATTTTCCTCCGACGCAAAATTTTTTAGATCACAACATCGTCGACTTTTCTGCGAAGTTCGGATAACCTTCCTTTGACAGTTCCGTCAAAGAGCTGTCCCTCAAGATCCACTCTGACACCGCCCAGGATATCAGGATCTGTCTTCTGCTTCAGCAGAATTTTCTTGCCGCTGATCTTTTCAAGCTTCTCTTTAAGCTGCGATAGCTGCGCATCACTTAGTGAAACCGCCGATGTTACCAGGGCTTCAGCTATCCCGTGGGCCTCATTATAAGATTTTCTGAATCTCTTATAACACGCTGAGTACTCACGAAGCAGTCCTTTTTCTATGAGGATCTTGATAAAGTTCAGATGGTAAGCGGAAAGACTGCCGTTAAAGGCCTGATCCACAAGGGAAAGTCTCTCATTCTTCGGGACTGAAGGCTCCGACAGGAGCGCGATGTAATCGGGGTTCTCTCTGAAAATCCCCCTTACCTGCTCCATTTCGCCCAGTATTTTCTCCGATAGGTTTTCTTCCGCTGCCAGATCATACAGGCTCTGCCCATAAAGATCTCCAGCTTTACTCATAATTAACCTCTTTCTTTGAATTTATGCTCCGACCTTATCCAAAAAGTCGTCAATAAGCTTTTTATGATCGGCTTCGTTGATCTCTTTTTCAACTACCTTGCCTGCAATATCCATTGCGAGGGAACCGATCTCATCCTTGGCCTCATTGATAGCCTTCTTCTTCTCCTGCTCAATATCAGCTGCTGCCCTTGCCTTAATGCCTGCAACCTCTTCCTGTGCTTCCCTTACCATTGTGTCAGCCTTGTTCTGGGCTTCTCTCTGGGCATCGGAAACGATCTGAGCTGCTTCGGCATGAGCATTTGTAAGGCTGCTCTCATACTGTTCCTTCAGGGAATCGGCTTTTGTCTGGGCATCTCTTGCCTCACGGATCGCTCTATCGGCCAGTTCCTGTCTCTTTGCCAATATGTCATTGATTGGCTTGAAGAGGAACTTTTTGATCAGATACACCTGAATGAACAGGTTACAGATCTGAATGATAAAGGTCCAGGGTACCAGCGTTACCAGATCCTGATCGTCTGAAACGGATTTGGTATAACCTGTGTAAAACAGGACTGCTACAAACAAGGCAAGAAGCGCTATAAATAGCCATACCGATTTTCCGGCGTTTTTCTTCTCGTTCATAGAAGTAGCACCTCCATTGTATTAATAATTCACTATTGATACTTACAATACGAATTGCTCCACTTAGTTCTCGCAATTCTTCATGAATTCGGAAATCGTTCCGCTCATTCTTCGCGTATCTTTTTTCCTCATTCATGTGGTCGGCCTTCAAAGTCATAAATTACTTCATGCAAGCATAAAAATTTATGACTTTGAATCCCTTATTGTAAGTATCCCATGAACATTCCGGGTGCAACGAAGATAAGAAGAAGTCCGGTAACGAAACCGTAAATACCGGTTGTCTCTGCAACCGCACAACCAAGAAGCATGGTACCTGTTACATCACCCTTACACTCGGGCTGACGTCCGATAGCTTCAAGAGCCTTGGAAACGGCAGTTCCTTCACCAATACCGGGGCCGATACCTGCGATAAGCGCACATCCTGCACCTATGCCACAACCTGCAAGTGCAATACCTCTAGCCAGTAACTGAAAATCACCCATAATTTTGCCTCCTAAATGACTTTTTATGTTTTTTGTTTTTTATTTAATTTTTTGTTAAAAGACTTCCTTGTTTAACCCTCCTCTGCTGCGTTGGCGATATACATTACCGTCAGCATACAGAAGATGAAAGCCTGCATACATCCTGAGAACCAGTCAAAATAGACACCGGTTACAGCAGGAAGTCCCAATCCAAGGATCGGTATGTTTGAAAGGAATGCGCCCACAGCTCCGGGGATAAGCTTAAGGAGTGCTGCAGATGCAAGTCCCAGTGCCCAGTAGATAAGTCCGTCAATAACTACACCGGAAAGGATATTTCCGAAATGACGGCAAGCCATACTAACGGGCGTTGCCAACTCTGACAGAATGTTGAATGGAGTCATAACCGCGATAGGCGTTGTGAATCCCTTCAGATATCCGCCAAATCCATTGGTCTTGATCTTGGTGGCAGTGATCATTACGAATACAACTACCGCCCAGGCTGCTTCTGTTGACAGATCTGCTGTCGGACTTCGCAGTCCTATAAGGCTTATAAGATTTGATACAACGCTCGTCGCAAAGAGAGCAGATACGAAAGGTATCAGATTATCAAACTTATTACCTCCTGTGTTGTTGCGGACAAAATTGTTGCCCGTCTCAACCAGCATTTCCGCAAAAGCCTGCCTTTTCGAAATGTTTTCGACCTTCAGGTTCCGGGTTAGGAAGATACATAACCCCGTGATGATTATCATCACGATCCAACTGACTATCAGTGTCTGGGTGATCTTAATGTCTCCCAGAATAGGGATGCCAGTCTTGATGGTCTGGTAGATCTTGGCGTAATCAACTTCGAAACCATTGTTCATGCTTTCGCCTTCAACCTCCTTTCCCCGCAGAAAAAATCCCGCGTAGTTTGATGTACCAACTAGGAATAATTAGTGGAACAATGCCCGCTGCGGCATTGAATACAGGCAATACAAATGCCAGTATTCCCCACAGGATATGCATAAGTATGCGATTCCTGTAGCTTGCGCCCATAACCTGTCTCGCGAGCTTCTCATCCTCCATGGATGTGACTTTTTGCACAGTTATAGCCATCCACAGGAAGTTGACCACAGCTACGATAAAGCCGCCGATACCTCCAAGAATGACTTTATAATCAAATGGTACGCTGTATCCGAAGGGCAGATCCTTCGGAAGCACCATGTGCAAAACAAAAAATATTACAAACATTATGAGTACGCCGATGCCTGTGCCCAGCGCAACATTCCCCGTTTCTTTCTTTACAGCCGGCTGTAATTCCATACTTATTTATTTTCTCCCCGAATTTATTATTTGATGACGACTACCTAAGCCTTATCCTTCGTAAGATCAAATGTGTTTGTTGAAATACACTTCATCTTTGCCGCGCCTTTGCTTATTCTTCTCTTCCCGCTTGGTCACGGAAAGATAAACCTTGTAAGCAGTCATCCAGGATGATCCCAGGCCCATGATAAAGCCCGGTATATAAACCCACCCTCCGACATTTAGCCTGGTGGTAATGAGATAACAGATAAAAAGACATATAAGAAGAGGCATTATCAGTGATAAGCCAAGCTGGCCTACCATTACGAACTGACCTGCTAGTTTAGACATCCTTTTCATATCCATGGTTAGTCCTGTCTGCCTCCTTTCCGCCGATGTTCGGCCTTATTTATCGAAATATCGTGAAACAAAGCCATAATATGCGCATACTAATGATAGTATAACAAATTAATAATACACTTTTTACGTTGATTTAACAAGAAAAGTTAGACAATTTGTGGCTTTTACGGTATTGTGCACAAAAAAAGCCGAAATCCGCGCATGCTCCGTGAGTTTGGGGATTTTCAGCCCTTGTTTTTATAAAAGTTTTATCAAAATTTCGGTCATATTGCCTTATTTATGCTTCCTCAAATAACGTACCATGAAAATCGAGAACGCTATTGCACAGATGAGTACTATACCCCAGATAAAAACAAATCCAAATCCAAAAACCAGGACCATTTCAAACATCGTACAAAAACCATCCCATCCATAATAGGTAGGTCCTTCGTGGAAACTGGGTTTAGCCCCTTCCAAATATGCCTTTATACATAGCTGAAGCAGCTTTATTATAGTACCTCTGCGAGAAACCCCCTTCCGTCAGGTTGGGGATGAATCGCTTAGCTTTTTTGCTTTTTGTATTTCCCAGACTTCATGTGTTTTCTCTTGTGTTCTTCAGTCCGCTGCTCTTCAATGTACTTTTTGACAGTTTCCATGGAAACTGAGCCTGTGGTTGCACAGAAATAGCTGGCGCTCCAGAAAGGCGAATCGCCCCACAGATATTTCTCTAACTGAATGCGATCCTTTGTTGTATCCGTCCATAATAAAACTCCTAAAAGCACCCCCTTAAAAGAACATTTGTTTTGATATATACCTGGATATGTGCTATAATACATAGTATAAACTTCTGTGAAAGGAATGACAACTGTGTACAGGACGAGGCAGTACAGGATTAACAGCACACATACTCTTTACAGCTACTGTCGTGATATCTGCGGTGCATCCGCAAGGCTGTACAACAGGGCTAACTTCATTCTAAGGCAGTACTCATCAGCTGTTAAAGC
>NZ_JANSWL010000041.1:0-19559 GCF_028539135.1 Butyrivibrio sp. DSM 10294
ACATGCTGGCATGTTAAGCATTTTGACTTTATGGCCCAAACAAATATGAGGAATTAGCAATTTACGCAGTAAATTAGCGGTTTCCGAATATTTGTAGAATTGCGAGAATGACGATAGTCATGGAGCAATTCGTATATCATAATTTTATTAGGTTACCCGGAAGTATATGAAGTGAGGTAGACCTGGGGAAGTGTCAGGCCGGGGCCAGACACAGGAGGACACTGTGGTTACCCGGAAGTATATGAAGTGAGGTAGATTTGGGGAAGTGTCAGGCCAAGGCCAGACACGTGTGGATACCCGTGAGGTTATGGAATGAGGAAGGTTAGTGTTGAATGAGTGTTTTTAGTATAAAGCCGGATAGTGTGAGGCCATACGGTAATGTGCTGATTGGGTCGGGAGATAAGCTGAGGCAGTACTCGGGAGAGATCACTTCCATTATGGGAGAGCTTGACGGTAGCCTTGAAGAGGTGAAGCCGTCGCTGGAGGTGCTGGCGAACCAGACGATGGAGGAGTCGAATGCATTAAGTAAGCTGGGTGATGCGTTGACGAGGATCGTGGCGGAGTATACCGGGGCTGAGTCGAATATTATGGGAAATATGAATGGCTCAGGCGGAGACGGGTACGATATCCACGATGACAACGGAGCTTGGGATGGACAGTCAGATCTCTATGATGATAAGGGGCAGTACGGCGGCAATCAGGATGCTTTTAAGAACCGTAATGATGTTCATGAATGGTGGTTTCTCAGATGGGGAAAAGACTGTGATCTGTATGATTTTATTCGACAGCATCCGGGATATGCGGATATGACGAATGAAGAGATCGAGGCTCTTTTAGATACTTTTGCTGATAATGGATGCGGCCTGGTTGCTGAAACGAACATGATTTTTGCTGAATTCGAAGGAAGGCAGGAGGAGTTCGAAAAGGCGTTTGGTTTCCCCATGTACAACAAGAAAGGGGAACTTAATTATGAGATGCTGGCTATGGATTATTTCCTGTCGACTAAGGATAAATTTTACATAGGTCCTGATGATCAACAGGGATTAAACGCTCTTTCTGATTCTATCTACAATTATTACAGACATAATCCGGATGAATTCAAAAAGAGATATGGAATTGATTATTTTGACTCCGATGGAAATGTCACTGGGGATGCCTGGAATAAAGTTCTGGATGAACGAGATGCTATGGCTGAAGATGCCAGGAGAAACCAAAGGGATTATGTAATTTACCGCAAGGATGAAGTGGGATCAACGCCTGATGAGACTATAAACAAGACGAATCGTTATCTTAGGGATAGGGGAATTAATTCATATACAGCGACATCTGTAAAGGGAGCTTCGCCTTCGAGTATTAAGAAAGAGCTTGAAAATGGCAAGACACCGATTATTGCTGCAAGAGAATTTAATCTCTATGATGAGAATGGCGTTAAGATAAATAAAAAGCTCATCGGAGACCACGCAATGGTTATTACGGGTGTTACCGATGATGGAAAATATATTGTTTCTTCCTGGGGAAGGAGATATATTCTTGATCCCAATGAGACGACAAGCGACGGAAATTCGATTATCAAGTCTTTGTATGTAACTGATATTTATGATGAAGGGAAAATGAAAGATGGAAACAGCGAATTATAAGGCAGGACATGTATTGTGCAAGTTTGTAAGCGAGGGAAATGAGGAGCTTACTTTTAAGGGGCTTAATGATGAGGTGATCTATGTGACACCTAGAAAGTGCCTGTGGGAGAATACTATTTATCCTGACAGTACTTACTGCATTAGCTTCTGGGAGAAGAATAAGAGGGAGAGAGAGGACGGCTCGGTGTATTTCGAGGTGTCGGAGGTTGTGTCGAAGGTTAGGTTTATGGCGGGAGAGTAAATGGAGGAAGTGGTTACCCGGGAGGGTATGAAGTGAGGAAGACTTGGGGAAGTGTCAGGCCGGGGCCAGACACGTGTGGTTACCCGGGAGGTTATGGAGAGAAGAAGGAAATGGTAATGGCTACCCGGAAGGGTATGATGTGAGGATGATTGAGGAATGGATGGGGTGTCAGACATGGGAAGCTGGCACCCCGGTTTTTTATTCATAAAATTTGGAAATGACATTAAATCTGGGCAGTGCTAAAGAAACATAACCATGCCTGGGTGATAGGATGATACCTCTTTTTATGAGCCGCTCTCTGTACTGGGAGAAACTGGCGGAGGTTATTGAAGTCTTTTTACAAATAGCCTGAACTTTCGTTTCGTCGGAGGAGATAGCTCTTACTATTGCACGCTCTTGCGCGGACAGTGATTCCCATATTTTTCTGTAAACGAAGTCATCAAGCATATCGTCGAGTTTGTTCAAGATGTCAGGCAGAGGCATCTCTTCACGGTACTCATAATATAGGAGACCAAGTGCCTGAAATGCAAAGGCATAACCTTTGGTAATATTGGCAAGGTTAAGGGCAGTGTCGAAGTCAATGTCAAATATTTTCATATATTGCTTGGTTATCTGCTGAAGGCTCAGGGGGTCAAGCTTAATCTTTGGGGCTCTGAGAAGGAAGGTAAGTGCCGGATCGTTCTGTACCACGTAGATATTCTCATAGAGTCCTGTCATAAGGAGAAAGAGAGGATAGTCTTTTCTGATGAATATCTGGAACTGGCTGGCGAAGCGGCGCATGTTCTCATCGGGCTGGACTTCGTCTATGGTTATGATTATTTTCTTATTTTTCTTCTTCAGGGAGACAAGTATTTTCTCAATTATGCTTATGCTGTCCTGAAGATCTTCCTTACCGCCAACGCCAACACCAAAACCGGCAATTGAAATGTTGAAGCCTTGCTTCATTATGTCGGGAAATTTACTGCAGGAGTCTACAAGTCTCATGGCCAGATCGTCCAGGAGATTCTGTGTTGAGTTAAGGTCAATGATAATGTAGCTGTCATCCTGTTCAAGTTCGGCGGTGACGGCTGTCATCAGAACAGTTTTGCCGCTGCCTCTGATACCTTCGATGAGGTAGGTCTGGCTGATGGGATTGTCTGCGGTGAAGGTGGAGACGATGGTCTCGGTGGCTTCAAATCTTGATATGTATTCGGCGGGACGTTTGCCGAAGGTTAAGGTGAAGGGGTTGTCTTTTTTCATGAGATGGCCTTTCATAAATTTTCATAAATTGTCATATTTCATCATAAATATATTATACATTCATAAATTGTCATAATTCAAGTGGCTGTTCATAAATTGTCATAAATTATCATGATTCATTATAAAATGAAATCCAGCGTGGTTTCATATGGCTACCCGGGAGGGTATGATGTGAGGAAGACTTGGGGAAGTGTCAGGCCGGGGCCAGACACGTGTGCGGTCCGGGAGCGTTGTGTATTAATTATTGAAGTGTGGGGGAAAAGCGTTCATAATTATCTCGAAAACTATCGGTATGAAAATTGTGTAGTTGACGGGAGAGAGAGATGAGAAGAATAAGAAGAGTGGGAAAGAGGGCGATCAGCGCTATGCTGGTTGCCATGTTTGCGATGACTTCGGTTCCTGTGGAGTCGTTGGCGTCTGAGCCGGTGAGAGAGTCGGCTTCGGGTAGTTCTACTGAGGAAGCTGCTTCATTTGAGGCGGAAGATTCGTTTGAAGAAGAGCTTTCGTCTGAGGAAGAGCTTTCGTCTGAGGAAGAGCTTTCGTCTGAAGGCATTTCGTCTGAAGACATTTCATCTGAGGAGCCTGTGTCTGAAGAGGTGACAGCACTTGAAGAAGTGCCGGCACATGAAGAGGCTTCATCTAGGAAAGTATCGTATGTAGAAAATCAATATGAAAATGGATATGTGCCTGCGGTGCCGGAGACTTATACGAATGTACAGAGCTGCGGAGACTACGAGTATGTGGTTAGAGATGGCGGTGCGGTAGTTACGGGGTATGTCGGAAGTGACGCGATTATTGTTATTCCGAGTGAGATGGATGAGTATCCTGTTACGGCGATTGGAGACAGGGCGTTCTATGAGAAGACCTTTGGCAAGATAATGGTGCCAAGCGGCGTTACATCAATAGGCGTTGAGTCTTTCAGTAACTGCACATGGGCAGGGAATTATGAAACTGCGGATTATAACGGGGAGCCTTTTACTGTAGTGCTTCCTGAGGGACTTACAGATATTGGTGAGAGGGCATTTGAGAATACGGATATATTTGGAATTCAGATACCTTCCACTATTTTACATATAGGTAAGGATGCCTTTGTATGTAATATCTATGAAGTACAGTTCGCTGAGGGAACAAAAAAGATTCCGGATTATGCATTGTACGGGAATGTTCGAATAGATCATATGAATTTTCCGAAGAGTCTGGAGGAGATTGGTGTCTATGCTTTTTACGGATGTACAGGCCTTAGGGAGCTGACATGGGGAGATAGTATAACCACCATCGGAGAATGGGCATTCTACGGATGTACTGCTATGCATAATGCCGGCAGATCAGGAGAATATAACTATTACACCAGTGATACTGTCGTCATGCCGGGCAAACTTCGCAATATCGGTAGGTGCGCATTCGGTGGCTGGGGGCCTTATAATGATCATCCTGAGTGGGAATATTATGAACCCTCAGCGGAGGTAAGCTTTGTGCTGCCTCGAGAGCTGGAGCATTTTGATTCGTTAATATTTGATGGCACCAGGATAAAGTCTCTTACCATGCCTGTTGATCTTCGTAAGCTCCTCATGAATGAATATGGGGGATATTATGACTATTCAGGCGATAATGTAGAGGGGCCGTTCTCCAGTCTGTATGTGGAAGAAATCGTTTTTGATAGTGCAACCCAAGATATACCGGATTTTTTGTGCAAAGGTATGTGGAAACTGAGGAGTGTATATCTTCCTTACGATATTTGTAGTATTGGAAAAGAAGCTTTTGCAAACTGCGGAGAGCTTATTAATGTTCTGGGTAATGAAGATCAGACAGCCGATTACAGTAATGACAAGAAGAGATTTGAACATCTGGGCTATATTGGAGATGGCGCTTTTAAGAATTGCAATTTTCGCTGGGAATATGTGTATTTTCCTGAGTATATGAGCTATATCGGGGCAGATGCATTCAATGGTGTAATAATTGGAACTGTGTATTTTCCTAAGGGTTTCGATCATGGAATGTCTGGTGAGGATTTTTATATATATGGATATGACGCAAGCATTGGCTATGGTGCCTTTGCATGTGCGGAAAAGATCGTTTTTCCTGAGGGTACCACGTACATTGTTGGTAATGCATGTTCCGGAGACTATTGGCTTAAGGAAGTGGTGATTCCTGATACGGTAGAGCTCATCGGGAATTCTGCCTTTGAAGGTGCAGGTGATGGGTATTATAACCCGGAGCTTACTATTCCTGATGGGGTTAAGAAAATTGGCCTGGCTGCCTTCAAGAACTGCGATCTGACTATTTGCAATATTCCCAGCAAGATCACAATGATTCCCGAAGAGGCGTATCTTGGATGTAAGTTCAAGGATGGTGTATCTATTCCGTCAGGAGTTACTACGCTTGGAAGAGCAGCTTTTTCCGAATGCGAAGCCAGCTCATTGACTATTACTGACGGAGTGACGGAGATTCCGAAGGAGTGCTTCAAGGATTCCAAGATAGGCAGCATAAGGCTTGGTGATAATGCTTATTTTATCGAAGATTATGCCTTTGCGGGGAGCGCTATAACTTCCATGAGTATTCCGGCAGCGGTATACAGTATGGGAGAGCATGTTTTTGAGAGGTGCACGAAACTTACAAGTATCAGTTTCCCTGAGGGCATTGGGGATATTCCAAATTATGTCTGCAAAGACTGTGAGGCGCTGACAAGTGTAAAGTTTTCTTCAGAAACCTATTGCATTGGTAAGTATGCTTTTTCCGGATGTAAGAATCTGACAAGTGTGAGCATTCCTGCGAGTGTCTCTGAGATTTCTGCGAGTGCTTTTGAAAAAACAGGTCTGACTTCTCTTAAGATTGGCAAGAAGCTGCAGACAATCGGCTCTTATGCTTTCTCCGGAACTGCAATCAAGAAGGTGGAGATCCCGGATACGATATATGAGGTGGGAACCGGCGCTTTTTCTGATTGTAAGAATCTGGCATCTGTTAAGCTGCCGAAATCGCTGACAGAGGTGCCTTACAGGATGCTCTCAGGATGTACGGCTATTGAGGAGATTGAGATTCCTGAGGGGTATACCACGATTCGCGGATATGCTTTCAGTGGATGCAGCAAGCTGAAGGTGATCAAGCTCCCGATCACGCTTACGTTTGTTGAGAGCTATGCTTTCTACAACGTGGGGCTTAAGACGGTTAAGTATGCGGGAACGGAAGAGGATTTCAAGCAGATTACAATTCGTTCTTATAACGATACGCTGAAGAGGGCGACGAAGGAGTATATGACGTCTGATGACGAGACTACTCCAAGAGTTGTTCTGTATCCGTCATCAATCATTCTGGACCTGGATGCTACTAAGAAGATCAGCTATATGATCTATCCGAGGGATCCTGCCAATAAGATTGTAACCTGGACCAGTACTCATCCTGAGATTGCTGAGGTTGATAATAACGGAATCGTTAAGAGTCACAAGGTGGGTAAGACCACGATCCTGGCATACAGTGACAAAGGACTTATTGGAACCTGTGATATTCAAGTTGCAAATACAAGTTACAGAATCAAGTCTTTCTCATTTGGAGGAGACGAAGCAAAGATAAGTACCGGTGATGATACGCCTCTGTATGGACATAGAGACTTTACATTGGGATTCCCGACAGATTTCCCGATCAATTATGTCCTGGAAGATGGTTATATCAAGATCGGACTTAATGTTAAGAGCGAGCTGTTATCAGGAAAATCAACTGAAAATGGCGGCGCCATGAAGCATGAGAAAGCAGATTCTTTTGCTAAAGAATTCGAAAATTTTGTAGATGATCTTAAAGACACCGGGGAATTAACCACAAAGAATTGGGATAAGATTCAAAGAGCTCAGGCGAGAAAGTTTGGAAACACCAAGATTCCCGGAGTTTCCGGAAAGGTGAACTTTGTCTTTGCCGGATATATGGAAGCTGAATGGAGAGACGGAATAGACCAGGTGAGAGGCACTGTGATTGTGGGGCTTAGTGCTTCCGAAACCTTCCGAAAGCAGTTCTATGCTGAGGTGCCTATAACTATTAGCATTTCAGTATCAGCATCAGGTAAGCTTATAGCTAGTGTCACCTATGACTATACTCAGGCTCAGTGGTACGGAGATATTTCTCTTGCAATTGAGTTTGGCTTGGAACCATATGTAGGAGTGGGATTGTCAGATTATCTGTCTGTAGGTGTTTATGGTAAAGGAACTTCTACGACTAAGATAACTCTTTTGACTAAGGATCCCAAAGCGCCAAAGGGTCTTAAAGAATGGTCACTGTCAGGAGAGGCCGGACTTAGAGGATATTTTGCTAAAATACCGCTAACGCTGACGCTGGTGGATAACAGTGATGAACCGTACTATATTTATCAAGACTACAAGCGTGTTAAGCATGATAAAAAGAAGGGTTCATTTAACGCAGTAGCAGAAAACGGAGAAGATTATATAGATCAGTTCAATATAACTGCTCTGGCAGCTACAGAGGGAATACAGTACGCTAAGGCAGCGCCTGACGGAACTGTGGTATCTGACGTATATAATGCGGCTAAGCCTGCGTTTGCGGTTTCCGATGATGCAACTATGATGCTGTATGTTGCAGATGACAAGGATCGAGAACTCCTGAATCAGACTAAGCTGGTATACAGCATGTATGACAAGGAGACAGGAACATTTAGCGCTGCAAATGCTGTTCTGGACGATGGAACAGCGGATTATGAGCCGGAAGTATACTGTGACGGCAAGGATATCTATGTGGCATGGCTTGATTCCAACAAGATCTATAGCAAGGATGCGGGTCTTGACCTCAAAGGCTATGCAACATCCTTCAAGGTTCATGTGGCTAAGTACAATCCTGAAAGCGGTAAGTTCGATGATCTTGGAACTCCTCAGGATGTAAATGCTGCAAGCTATACCTATATTCCTAAGCTTGCTGTGACAGATGCGGGACTTGAGCTTGTATATGTAGAGAACAAGGACAGTGTACTGTTTGGACTCTCCGGCAATAATACCATCAGCAGATGGAAGTACGTCGAGGGAAGCTGGGAGAAGCTTGGAAATATTGACAAGCTTAATGCGGTAACAGGTCTTGATATCGAAGCTGCAGAGGAAGGCGGACTGAAGGTTGCTTATGTGGTTGATAAAGATAACGATCTGTCAACAGATGAGCAGAGTTTGTATGTAAGGCTTGGAGATTCGCAGACTTCTGTGGAGGTTGCAGGTGTATCAAGCATAGCTTACACAACAATTCCTTCATCAGAGAATGGAGGAAAGGAGCTTGCAGCCAATATAGGCGGCGGATTGTACTATTTTAACGGAAGTGCGTTTGAGCAGGTGCTGTCTGAAGGCACGATGAACAGGGATTCAAGGTTTGTTGCAAACGGAGATGACGTATATTTCCTGTGCAATGGCGATGAGAACAGGAATCTTGCGGTTGCTACATTTGACGACGGAGAGTGGGGAACTACTCTTTTGACACATGGTGAGGACTATATTGATGCCTTCTCGGTAATGGGTGACAAGATCTGTTATCTGTGCAATGAAGCAACGGTTGAGAGTACGGCTGATATTGAGATTTTCTCAACGATTAAGATTCTGGAGAACACAAGGATTAACGATATCGAGCTTGAGGACACAGATTTTAATACCTCTGATGTGTATGAAGGCGCAGAGCTGTACACCGATCTCTATATCAAGAACAACGGAACTAAGAGGGCTAAGAAGGCCAGTGTATCTGTAACTTACGGCGGAACAGAGATTGCAAGCGGAGCGCTGGATATTGATCTGATGCCGGGTGAGTGTGAGGCTTACGAGTACTCTTTTGACATACCTAAGGATCTGTCGGAGGGCGGAGAGTTCATTGTAAGTGTGACAACTGACGGCGATGCGGATGCCGGCAATAACAGTAAGACGCTGGGACTTGTGAAGGCGGATCTGGGCGTTCATGCAAGCTATGATGACAGCACAGAGGTGCCGATTCTGGAGGTTCTGGTGGAGAACAAGGGTATTGTGGACTCCAACATGACTATGACTGTTAAGGATGAGGCCGGCGCGGTTATCATGACCAAGACGGGAGTTGCCAAGGCAGGACAGCTGATGAGTTTCGCTGAGGAGTACACTGACACGAAGATGCAGACTCTTACAGTGGAAGTTACGGGCGATGCCGAGGAGTTCTATCTGATGAACAACTCTACACTTGTGAAGGTTGGAAAAGAGGCTGTGAAGGAAGAGGAAGACCTTTACGAGGAGCCTACCCCGGAGCCTTCTGAGGAAGAGAAGGAAGAGGCGTTCGAGGTAAGTTTTGCCAAAGATGAGACGGATCCTTATGAGGGGCTTGCTTGCAACAGTGTGAGCGGTCATTATGAGACTGTTTATACAGGAAGCGAGGTTAAGCCTGCGGTAGTGGTTACCGGTTATAAGGGCGTGCTTCGCGAGGGCGTTGATTATACGGTTTCCTACAGTAACAATGTAAATGTAAGTGAGAAGAAGCCTGCAACTGTGACGGTTACGGGTAAAGGTGATTATTCAGGGAAGTTTGTTCTGGAGTACTATATCCTGAAGGCGGATCTGAATGAATTAAGGAGTAGAGACCTGCTGGTAGTTCCTGAGAAGATCAGGATTCAGAGTGGCAAGAAGGCTGCGACCTCGCTGATGTACGGTGATTATCAGCTGAAGGCTTCGGACTATACGCTGAGTGATACAGGTGTTATCAAGAAGGATACGACGGTTGATGTGATCGGTAAGGGGAACTTTACCGGAACGCTGAAGGGAATTCCTGTTAAGGTCCTCACTGCGGCTGAGGTTAAGAAGCTGACGATCAAGGCTACGTTGAAGGCTAACAAGAAGACCTATGACGGTGAGTGTCATGGCGTTACTGTTACAGAAGATGGCGTTAAGGGTGAGCTGACAGTTACGGCGGGAGCTTCCAAGACTCCGCTTCGATACGGTGTGGACTTCGAGCTGGACTATTTTGCCAATGTGAATGCAGGTACAGCCAAGGTTGTAATAACGGGCATGGGCGAGTACCTGGGGACTGTGACGAAGACTTTTGCCATTGCTCCGGATAAAAAGAGTAAGATCACGGCAGAGCTTAAGAATCCTGAGGCGACTGTTTACTACACGGCAGCAGGGGCTAAGCCTGCAGTTGTTGTGGCGAGTGAGATTACAGGGGTGCTGTGTGAGAATGTGGACTACAAGGTTACTTATTCAGGCAACAAGAAGGTTGGAACGGGTAAGTACACGGTGACATTCCTTGGTAATTACAAGGGTCATGCGGCAATCAAGAATCAGACTTTTGCTATCAAGGCTGCTTCTTTTGCCAAGGCGACTGCGGTCTGCGAGGACAAGATATATACGAAGCCCGGCAAGTATCTGTCGGCGCCGATGGTTATGGTTGGAAGTTCGCTCCTGTCAGCAGGGGACTACACGGTTCAGTACTACGACGGTGAGTATTCCGACAGCAAGGAGATAACGGCTAAGAATAAGCTGAAGACGGAGTTTGCGGAGGGCGAGAAGTCGAGAGAGATCATTGTGGTTATAACCGGTAAGGGTAACTATCAGGGCCAGAGGATATTTGCAAGTTACAAGGTTGTCAGGGCCGATGATACGGTGATCAACCTGTCGAAGGCTAAGATTGTCAGCAAGGATAAGGACGCCAAGGGAAAAGATGTTGCGGTTCCCACTCAGGCGTACACGGGCGGACGAATCGAGCCGGAGATCAGAGTTCTTGTGAAGAAGGGCAAGAGCTGGGAAGAGGTTGATGCAAGTGCTTATGCTGTGACTTATGTTAATAACGTGAAGTGCGGCAGTGCGACGGTTGTTGTGACGGGTAACGGTGACGGCGCTGTGGGAAGTGCGAGCGGGAAGTTTAAAATCGCAGCGAGAAGTGTTAATGGATTTAGGGTAAAGAAATGAAATTCATCGTAGATGAGTGAAATGGTTACCCGAAAGTATATAGAGTGAGGTAGACATGGGAAAGTGTCAGGCCGGAAGGCCTGACACTTTTGCTGCTTACGAAAGTTTATGGAGAGAAGAGTGATCATTCATATATGCTGAATTGTTTGGTGGCGGTGCCGGAAAAGCGCCCTTTTCCCTTGATGATGACGGTGGGGGATTTGGAGGTGCCGGCGGCTGCCACTTTTTTGTTGTTCTTATAAGAGAGGGTGTAGTCTACGCCCTGGGTAAGCTCTGTCTTCTCACCATCGGGGCCCAGGAAGGTTACAGTGACGGGAGGGGTGGAGCCTTTTTTATTATACTGAGCGGCAGGGACTTTGATCTCAAGGCGGCTGTCTGAGTCGTTCTTGATGTTGTAGGGCAGGACTTTGAAGGTCACTGTCTTGGAGCCGGTGAAGCCTCGCTCGCCGCCAAGGCCTACGATGCGGATCCTGTGGGTGCCGACGGTGGAGTAGTTATCCTCGACTTCAAGGACGTCGTAGTCTGTGCCGGGTTCAAGGGCCTCTTTGTTGTAGTAGACGAAGGCGCGGCCTGAGGTGAAGAGGTCCATAGGAGTGGTGTCGCAAACGATGTCGCAGTAGCTGAATTTGAGGGCTTTGCGATTAGAGTCTCCAACGGTGAACTTGGAGGCGGGGATTATCTCCTTGGGGTTAACGATGAGGACGGATATGGTCTGCCCGTGGGTGCCCATGAAGTTACCTTCATCGTAAGCGACGATGCTGATGGTGTAGTTGGCATCAAGGTCATTTAATATAACCTTGGAAGGGTCGTCGATGATGCCCTGGAGGCCATTGTATTCAAGGTGATAGTCGGTGCCGAGTTTCAGTGTCTTGGAGCCGTAGGTGAGCTTAGGCTTGATGGAGCTTAGTTTTTTGCTGCCCTTGGATACGGGGATCACGGTCTCAGTGGTGACAACGGCGCGGGAAATGGGCACCTGGTCTATGGTGAAGTAGAAGGTGCGGGAGGTCTTGTTTTGCCCCTTGGTCTTAACTGTGAAGCTGGGGGTGGTGCCTGCGGGGGCGCTGGCCTTGACGTTCTGGGAGTAGGAGATGGTGTAATCCTTGCCCTGAGTAAGTCTGGCGGTGCCGCTGTAGACTGCGATGTCGCGGTCAAAGGTTATTTTGGAGCCGGTATAGCAGGCGGAGTAGCTAAGGTGCGAGGAGTCGGAGGGGCGGACTACGTCGCTGTCTATGACGTACCAGGTGGTCTGGGGGATATTTGCCGGATCGTTGTCAAACTGCTCCCTGACGGACTCGTCGGTGATGTCGCCCCAGTCGATGGCAGCGTCTTCTATGTCGTTTTCGCCGGATTCTTCGGTGTCGGAAGAATTTTGGTCGGAGGTTTCTTTATCTGAATCTGAGTTATTCGGGTCGTCGATATTATGGGCTTCCTCGGCGCTGTTTTTTGCCGAAGAATTGTTTGTAAAGGCTTTGATGCGGAAGTTGTCGGGGAGGGGGTACCAGTGGGATCCGACAGCGTAGTAGCTCTCTCCGTCTGAGGCGGAGGCGCAGAGGTAGCTTCCTTGCTTGTAGCTGGCATCAGCCATGAGGGAGTCGCTGCCGAGGGTTACGACAACGGCGAATTTGTGACCCTGGGTGAGGGGCACGGGGGAGGCAAGGGGAACGTTAATGTATCCTGCAAAGGGCGTTACGCCTGTGGTTGTGGCTGAGGATACGAGGGTTCCGGATGCGGGGGTATCGATTACGTCGCGGTAGATCTCGACGGTGTAGCTGGTGGAATCGGCCAGTGAGTAGAAGGTGACGGCGCGGAGGGTCTCGTCGTCACTTCCGGAGTGGGCGGTGAAGACGTTGGCTCCTTTGGCAACTGAGGTGAAGGCACCTGCGTTGTTGCCGTCGTACTGGTAGTTGTTGTCATAATTATCGGCGGGGGCTGCCTCGAGGGCGTAGAAGGTGTCGATGATGCTGGGCTCGTAGTAGGACATCCAAAAGTAGCCGGCGTAGTCGAGATTGTCGGGGCTGCCGGTGGTGGTCCAGCTGTTTCTGATGAGGAAGGCTCCGTCGCCGGGAGCTTTTTTGGCAAAGTTATTTCCTGAAAAATCGTCGTCCCAGCCTACGATGACAACGGCGTGGTTGGCGTCGATGGGGGTAGAGTTGTAGTAGCTCTTATGTTTTTTGCTGTAGACGTTGGTGCTGACGGCGCCGGACATGTTGTCGATTGCTCCGAAACACATGCCTGCGGCGCCATAATCGGTGACCATCTGCTTGATGGGGGCGAGGGCGGAGATGTCCTTGGAGGAGCGGAAGCTGTCCATGTCGATCTCGGCTATGTAGGCGCTTTTTAGATGAGCGTAGTCGTTGTAGGCAAGGGAAGCGGACAGGCCGGAGGTTCTGAGCTTGTCAGCCTGTTTGTAGGGGACGGTGGTTTCGGATGCTGCGCCTGTCCATTTGGCCAGGGTCTGGAAGGCCATCTCGAAATTGCCGCCGTAGTTAAGGACGTTGTTACCGTAGGATATATAGTCGCCTTCTGTTCCGCCTAGGGGGTCAACGACGGAGTTGAAGGTGAAATAGGCAAGGTGAAGCTCGGAGAGATCGGGCTCGGTGTAGATGCCTTTTTTCATAAGGTTGATCTCTGCGAGGGCGAGGGAAGCGAAGGACCAGCAGGTGCCGTAGGGGTTCTGGTCGCGAAGGGGCGGGAGGTCTGCGGTTCTGTAGGATGAGGGATAGGTGGCAAGGAAAGCGGCGTCATCTGCTGTGTCGCCGCGGATGATGTTGGTGGTGATGCCGTCGAGGGAGAGACCGGTGGAGAAGGTGCGGGTGTCTTCTTCGGCGTCTTCGAGGAGGGTGTCTTGTTCGTAGGCTCCGTCATCTGAGGCGTCTGAGAGGGAGTCTTCTTCTAAGAGGGAGTCTTCTTCTAAGAGGGAGTCTTCTTCTAAGAGGGAGTCTTCGGTTGTGGCGTCTGCGAGGGAGTCTTTTTCTGCTTCCTCTGAAAGGGCGCCGGGAGCATCTTCGAGAGATATTGTGATGCCTTCTTCGAGAGGCTCAGAGCTATTTTCGTCTACAATATTAGACTGAGTTTCTGAACCGGATGAAATTACATCAGAAGTGTAGATTTCTTCTAATTCACTGTTTTCCGTAAGGACATATGCTCCGCCGTCCGTGGCAAGTGCTGTGCCTGCACCGGAAAACATCATTACTGCGCTCAAGATCATAGCAAGGAACTGCTTTTTCATAGCTCTTTTACCTCTCTTACAACTTTTTAGATTAACTCCGTTTAAAGTAAAAAATTGAAGGCCACATACTGAAGATATGTTATCAAAGGGTTATTTCTTTTCCCTGTAGAAATCATTAAAACACTGTAAAGAATGGCCTTTTTGGAGACTTTATTTCAGGTTGGCGGCGGGATTTGAAATTAAATATGTGGGGGCAAAAAATACCCCCAAAGCATGGGTGCTTGGGGGAGTGAGTTCACTGATATATTTCGAGGACCTGCCACAGGGGCATGACGTCGTGATTTTTCCAAGCTTCGTAGAAGCCTTCGTCCATCTCCTCTTTCATGGCAAGGAAGCCGTCGTCGGGGTTGTTGCCATAGGTGCAGCTGTAGAGTTCGTAGCTGTTCTGGGTGCGGGGGTCGTAGAATTTGTAGTGGAAGATGGTGAAATAGCCTTCCGTCATAACAGCTTTGCCTCTCTCGGCGGCTGTGTGGGCGGCGCCTGCGGATTCGTCGGGCCACATCTGGCACCACATCTCAACGGTGCGGTTGGCAATGCAATGCTCCACCGGCACTCCCTGGGAGGCGGCATATCCAAGGGCGTTGGCTTCTATATGTCTTTCGAGTTCCTGCAAATCTGGTAAAGGTGTCATAGCGCTCCTTTTCTGCCCGGGATACAGGCTGCTAATTAGGTAGTGTATTCTTATATTATACCATATTTTCGTGCATAAATATGCGTTAAAAACTTATAATTAATTAGTTCTCAGTTTCAAAGGCTATTGGTGCGCCGGTGCTTACTGCAACGAACTTGGCAAGGCCATCCTCGGTGGTTTCTATTGCTCCGGTTATTGAAGATGGTGCTATGTTTGAGTCTATGCTTAACCCTGAGGTGGTCTCCACGCCGCTCTTAACCGCCTCTACATACTTAATGTCATACTTAATCTCTTTTGCCAAGAACAATATTCCAGCCAGGCGAAGGGCATCCTCGGCTTCGTGGTAGAGCCGGGCTCTCTTCTCAATCTCCTGCGTGAGGATGTCACGGGGGAATTTGGAGAGGACGGTGACTGCGAGGCTAAAGTAGGCTTCGTCAAGGTCGCCGAGGCACTCGAAGAGAAAGTCAATGCCTGCGCTGTTCTTGGGATACTTAAGCATCTCCAGGACCTTCACGCCGTTGCAGACGCAGAATTCATTCATGTAGGAAGCGAAATCTGTGATCTGTTCAAGGGGAACGTTGTTGCAAAGAGCGGCATTGTACATGATATGTAGCTCTGAGTCGGACAGGACCCTTTCGTAGATCTCGGGGTTGATCTGATTTTTTTCGATGGCCGCCTTGAATTTGCCGTTTTTGACGACGGTGTCAGGGTGAGCGCTTCTTGCGATATTTTTTTCCCACTGATAGCGGACGCGGCCCCAGTCTGCGGTGCTTAGGTCGTTACCGTGTTTGGCGATGACAGATCTAAAGTTCCTGGCGGTGTAGGCGGGCGCTTCCTTGTAGTACATGCCTCTTTCCTCAAAAAAGCTCTCGATGTCCGCTGCAATATGGTAGGACCTGGCAAGAGCCGGGAGCTGGATGGAATTGCCGTCAATGGTATAGAGAACGTTCTCCTCTTTGTTGTAGCCGTAGATCAGATCCACAGGGATGTAGCGGCCAAGGATCATGACCCATTTATCGGATTCGCTGACGCGGACAAAGCCTCTTTTACTGCCGTCGGGGGCAGTGTAGGGGTGGAAATTCTCTTTTTTAATGCTATCAAGGATCTGGGAGCGGCTGAACATGCTGCCAAAGTAAGGCATGCGGGTTGTGACTTCGCCGGCTTTTTTGCGGATACGCGCGAATATGCGTCTGCGTTTTGCTCGCCTTGCCTGAGCCTTGGCTTCCGCAGGGAGCTTCTCTTTTTTAACAGGTTTTTTGACAGGAAGCATCATCCATATCATGGGAGCGATGGACATGGGGAGCATTATCAGCGTCACCGCAAGGTCGCTCATGTGCTTACTCGGAAGTAGGCTCTCGATGAACATGCACACAATGAACGACGCTATAAAGCCTAGTGCCGACCAGCCGAGAAAGGCCACCGTGGCCATAAATTTTCCGAAGAAGCCGCCGCCTCCTTTTTTTACTATTTTGTCATATCTACTGGACATATGTTATACCTCGTTTTTCACTCGGGATATTTTAAGGGATATTGATTTGGAGTACAAGAGTAAATTGTGAACATTCTGTGATTGGGGTCTGACCCCAATTTTTTAATCTATGAATCTTCTGTGAAACAATGTCTGTAATTCTTGAATTTCTGTCGGTTAGATGGTACATTTCTTTTGGTTTTTTCCATAAAAAATATGGGTTGTTGGAGGTAAATTTAATATGAATAAGAGCAGGGGACCGATCATCGTTGCGGTGATCGCGACAGTGCTTATCCTTGGTGTTGCAGGATGGGTATTCAGTGTGCATTTCATAACAGGGCTTATGGCCAAGGGGCATCAGGATAAGGACGAGGATGTCTACGCTAAATACCAAGCGATAGAGAGCGCGTCTCTTCCTGAAGTATTGGGAGAGGTAAAAGAGGAGACGGATACCGATGAGACCAAGGAGGAGGCAGATAAGCTGACGGAATCTGAGGAGGAGAGCGAGGGTCTTACTCCTTCAGCGAACCGCAAGGAAGTGGATACGTCAGATTTTTATGCAATTTCAATGGGAAATTACAGCTATCAGTTGCCGCAGAAGGTCAGTGATTTTCTTGAGGACGGATGGACCTTCATGGGCGATGATAAGCCTTCCGATACGCTTAGTGGCGATCAGCAGACTATATTCTTCTTCTATACTCCCGAAAGTAGTTATGGTCATATAACTGTGTCCATCAAGAACTTCAGCCTCAATGAGCAGCAGCTCAAGGATTGTTATGTTGTGGCAATAGAGGCCGAAGAAAGACAGGTCGAAGACATGGGACTTACTACTGTTTGCGATGGGAACATCGTCATGGGCAGCAGCACAGTCGCAGATGTTAAGAGTAAGTACGGAGAGCCGGATGAAACCGAGGGAGAGAGTACCTATTATTACTACGGACAGGAGAATCATGAGCTTGATTCCCTGGAGGAATATGTGGAATTCGACTTCTCTGATGAAGGAATTGTTAACAGCATCATTGTAAAAAACGTAATGAAACCGGATGGTATTGAAGATGGTGAGGTAAACACCGAAGCCCCGGAATATTTGGGCAGATATGAGGCGCCTGCAGAACTTGGGGACGATCTTTTTTCCGGTAATTTCATGGTCAGCAAGGTGATACATAATCTTCCCTGTCCGCTTCAGACTTTTACGGATAACAAATGGAAGTATGACTACGATGAAGACACTGTGATTGGTGCAGGTCAGGGGGCCCTTATTATTCTCACCAAGGGCGAGCTGGTTATTTATGCCACCGTGGGCAACTTCGATGATAAGGCATGTCTTCTGAAGAACACTATGGTTACCGACATCGATTTCCACACCTTCGATGTTAAGATGGAGTTCCCCGGGGGCCTTAGCACAGATACAACAAAGGATGAATTTGAAGCCTATTTGAAGGAACACAATATTACCAATTACGACTACGACGAGAGCAGAGATTCTTATTTTCTTCCTTATGATCAGTCCGAGACCGAGAGGCATCTTTTCGAAAGTGGTATGACTTTTGTCTTTTCTGATGGCAAAATGTTTGAAGTTACCATGAAGAATTATGGCTGGCTTGCAGACTAAGATATATTTGGAGGAAAAAAGAAATGGATCAACAAAACGGAACAAAAAAGATATTGATTATAGCAGTTGCGGCATTCCTTCTTTTGGGAGCCTTGTCCTGGGGAGGACTGGTGGTGCTGTCAGCAAGGTTCTTCGGAGATAAGGATACTGCTAAGGACGCGGGTGCCAAGGCTAAATACGAAACTGTAGAGAGCGCAGCTCTTCCTGAAGTTCTGGGCGAGGCAAAAGAGGAGACAGAGGTCTCTGAGAGCGCAGAACAGGCAGAGGAAGTGCCGGAGCTTAATCTGCAGTCTGTGGAGCCCGATGAAGGGCTGTTCGGGAATGCTGAGGATACAGACGAGGCGAAAAAACCCGGGAAGACCAAGGATTCAGCGCATGTAAGTACGGAGCCTGATCCGATGAACTTTTTTGCCATAACAGTGGGAGATACAACTTATCAGCTTCCTCAGAAGGTCAGCGACTTTCTGGAGGACGGATGGACCTTTCCGGATGGAGAAGACTCGGAGGTTCTTGGAAGCAAGGAATATATAAGTTGTGAACTTCGCTACCCGGGAACCAGGGCTGACGCATATGTCTATATAACCAATTACAGCTTAGATTCCAAGACTGCCGATGAGTGTTATGTTACCAGGATCACATTCTATGCAGACAGGGCAGATGAAATGGGAGTATCTGTTACCGCTCATGGCGGAGACATAGTTTTTCCTACGGGAACTGCGGAAGATGTTAAAAAAGCCTGGGGAGAGCCTGATTACGTCACTGATGATTGTCTGTTTTTCTATGGATCAACCTATGACGATTACTACACAGATGATGACATGGTGTATGTCAATATTGCAGATGACGGAACTCTGGATTACTATTCCATAGCGACAGAAACTGAGCCGGAGGATCTCGATGAGGCTGAGGTGAGTGATGAAACCCCTGCCTATCTCGCCAAATATCAGGCTCCGGAGAGTCTCGGGGATGATCCTTTGTCCGGTAATTTCCGGCTTGACGGTGTTGTTTACAGCGTTCCCGTTCCGCTTAAGGTTCTGACTGACAATGGCTGGAAGCATGAGTATGACGAAAGTAGTGTGTGCGGCGCAGGCCTTGAGTATTCTATCGCTCTGGAAAGAGGAAAAGAGAGAATATATGTCACCGTCGGCAATTTCGATGATAAAGCCTGCATGCTGAAAAATACCATAGTCACCGAGGTTACTGTCTATGGAACCGATGCAAATATGGAGCTGCCCTGCGGTCTTAAGAACGATGTTACGCAAAAAGAGCTTCTTGCTTTTATGAAAAAGAACGGAATAGATAATTACGACTTCTATGATAACACCAAGAGCTACAAGATCCCCTTCGATCAGACCGGCAAGGACAGAAAGCAGGCCAACAACCTGTATGATGTGGTCTTTGGCTATACCGATAGCGACGATACGGTTCCGGAGTGGTTCTCAGTTAGAAGCTATGGCTGGATCAACGAGTAATATGATGTAGGTGTCAAAAGTATCTTTTGACACCATATGATATACGAATTGCTCCATGACTATCGTCATTCTCGCAATTCTACAAATATTCGGAAACCGCTAATTTACTGCGTAAATTGCTAATTCCTCATATTTGTTTGG
>NZ_JANSWL010000042.1:0-90574 GCF_028539135.1 Butyrivibrio sp. DSM 10294
ATATATAGAAAGCCAGCGCACGGATGACCACAAAAGAAAATATGAAAAAACAGGACGATACAGCAAAGCGAAACGCTGAGGGCCAGCGATTCATCCCCCACCGACTATGTCGGAAGGAGTTTTCTCGCTGATACATCATAATTCCTTTGGAAATCCAATATCATTGGAAGAGAGCTTTGAGATATCACTGAATGTGATGATATCCGGGATGGATGGGTATAGAAATAAGAGGGGTAATAAAAAATGATTGAGTTCAGAAATGCTGAGGTGTCTGATGCAGAGTTGGTTGTAGATATATATAACGCTGCGTTTTTTGATGATTATGTAAAGTATGGTGAATGCCCGGCGTATGGTAGAACAAAAGAAGAGATGGAGCAGTCAATAATTGATTATCCTAAATTCATAATTCTTAATGAAAGTAAACCGGTTGGCGTCATTTCATGCAGGGAGCTGGAAGCGGGTAATTATGAAGTCGGATGTTTATGTGTAATTCCTGAGTTTCAGGGAAGAGGAATAGGAACGACTGCAATGCGATTTGCAATAACACATTATTCTGATTGGAAGACATTTACACTAGTAACTCCTGTGGACAAAAGTCAAAATGTAAAATTCTATACAGAAAGAAGCGGCTTTGATATCCAGTCTGAAGAAATGGATGGAAGTGTTAAAGTATACAGATTTATATTGAGGCGGATAGGATGATAAGCGCTCCTTTTGTTTCAGAAAGGGGAGTTGTAGGAGAGCGATATGTTAATAGAAACTGATAGATTGATAATCAGAGATATAGCACTGACGGACGGAGAGACGTTCATTCATATGGCTTCTGATGGGAGCCTTAATGATATAGGCTTTGACAAAGATTCTAGTTCCTGGATGGATGACTGGATTATAGAAGCGCAAAATCTGGCGCGAGAGGACAATCCTCGAAAATCTTATCTTGCTTATGTTATTGAAGATAAAAGAACAGGCTCGACTATCGGATCTGTCGGATGTTCATATTATGAGGATTTGCAGAAAGTGGGCATTACTTATTTTATCGGAGCAGATTTTCGAAATAATGGATACGCTTCAGAAGCAACAAAGGCGTATATTTCTTATTTCTTCGAGCATTATGATGAAAATGAGATAATTGCCACTATACGTGAGGATAATGTCCCATCTTGGAAAACGATAGAAAGTGTAGGCTTTTCATTTACAGAGAAAAAAATGTACAAAGATCTCAACGATGCGAACGAAGAACTATATCGATTTTATTTGGCAAAAAGAAACGGAAGTATCAAATAATGTGTGAAGAGCGTAAGTGGAAAAAGGATATACATATTCAACTTGCAGATATGAAATATCTTGATAGCTGCATAGACATTTTGCAAAATTCCGATTTAGGAAGAGCGTATTTCAGCGATTATGAAAAGGCAGCCAATATGCTAACATATGCAGTGGGACAAGAAAACATATATGTTGCATTGGATGAAAATGAGAAATGCCTGGGGTTTATTTACTACATGACAAATGGTGTTTTTGGAAGCTACCCCTATCTTCATATTGTTGCGGTAAAGGAAGAATACAGGAATTATGGTATCGGTAGACAGCTGATGAAGTATTTTGAAGATAATGCTTCTGATTCTCCTTCAGCAAAATATTTTTTGACTGTAGATGATTTTAACCCGAGGGCAAAGAAATTATATGAAAATCTGGGATATAAGTGTGTTGGAGAACTACCTGATTTTTATAAAAATGGGATTAACTGCTATCTGATGATGAAAAGAAGAGGGTAAAGATATGAGCCTACAATTTGTAAAAGCAAGCACTTCTGATGCTTTGACACTTAATGGAATATCTAAAAGAGCCTTTGATAGCGTACAATGTATGAAAAAAGACAGCGCAAGAAGCTGGAAGAGAAAATAAGTAACTAATGATTTAAGAATATGTTTAGAGGCTCTTTAGGTTGGATTTAGTTAACGGATATATCATGAGAATGTAAACTGAAGAACAGAACTCTTAGAAATTCTGGAAACAGGCTTACTGCGAATGGTAGCTCGCAATATAAAATACTCCAAAACTTTTATGACAAACAGGAACAGATATATGGAGGAATTTTATAATGTTCAAGAGATTAGTAACTATTTTGACAACATGTGCGATAACCGTATCTGCAGTTGCTTGTGGAAGCCAGGCACAGCAAGCAGATAGTACCCAGACCGTATCATCGGAAAGCAACCAGGAAACAAGTGATTCATCTGAAGAGGTAAAAGAAGAAGCTTCAGATTCTGCTCCAGAAACTGAAACAACTACAGATACCGGTTCTACGTTAGAGCTGGGACTTGTCAGTAACACGCTTGCGGAAGATGAAGAGGGTCTTGTGGAGACATATACAGATCTTTTTGACCAGCTCACTTATACTGATGAGGAGACAGGTCTTTCTATAACTTATAATCTGTATCTTCCTGAAGGATATGATGAAAATGCAGAATATCCAATGGTTGTGTTTATAGGTGATTCAACAACTGCAGGAACTGATGCGGAGTATTCACTTACACAGGGGCTTGGTGGTCTTGTATGGGCAACATCAGAATGGCAGTCAGTATATCCGACCATAGTAGCTGTACCAACATATCCTGAAACAATTCTTGATGACCATGATGGATATAGTACAACAGAATATGTTGAGCTCACCAAGAGATTTATTGATCACATGTCAGATGAGTACGCAGTAGATACTGATAGAATCTATGGAACAGGTCAGTCCATGGGATGCATGACAACACTCATACTTGCATCGGAATACCCGGATTTATATGCTGCGTGTATGTTTGTTGATGGTCAGTGGGATACGGAACTTCTTTCAAATCTGGAGGGGCAGACCTTCGTTTATTTTGCAGCTGAAGATGATACGAGTGCATGGACCGGAGCACAGGACCTTATGGCCAGATATGATGCAGATGGTGCCACTTACACATATGCACAGTGGAATGGCACATGGTCAGCAGATGAGCTTTCAGCAGCTGCCTCAGAATTATTCAGTGGAGAAGCTACAGGAGCGTACTTTATCTCCTGGAAGACAGGAACGATTGATGCAGGAACAGGCAATTCACCTATGGGCGGTGGAGATGGCAGCTTTGGCGAAAGAGGAAACGGAGGGCAGATGAGTTCTTCTGAAGAAGGAGGCCTTTCAAATCCCGAGGCTGCTACAGACGCTTCTTCAGATGTAAGTGAAGATAAGCCGGCAATGGAAATGACCGGCGAGAAGCCTCAAGGAATGATGGGCGGAAATGGTGGAGGCGCCGGAGGCGGAGCTACATACCATATGGCTTCATTTGATTACGCCTATAACTGTATAGCAGTTATGGAATGGCTATTCCAGCAGTAAGAGATCATGACTTTAATACGGCACATTACAGCAGCTATGGAGAAATCTGTAGCTGCTTTTATTAAGTAAGGTAAATTGTGATATCATTTTAGTATGAGTTATCGAATGAAATTTCAGAAATGCGCACTACGCTGCGCATTTCGTGAGAATATGATACAAGTGCAAATAGGCCCTGCGACGTAGTCGCACTGGAATGGCCTATTTGTCATATATTCCCGAGCTTTATTCGGGAATATATGAGTCTACAGGTGTTAGGAGTGCTTTGCTATGAACAAGAATGAGAGCAAGTATTTTAAGTCAGCGGAAAAAATGCATACAGCGTTACTGACACTTCTTGACAGTAAAGATTTTGAACTTATTTCTGTTAAGGAGATATGTGAAACTGCTGGCGTTAACAGATCCACCTTTTATCTTCACTATGATAATGTAAATGATCTTCTGCAGGAAACGGTGGAAGCTGTATATAAAGATTTCTTTGGGCGCTTTGGTGCTGAGGGGCCTGGAGCACTTGATGTTGATGAAAAAAATGAGGATGAGCTATTTCTTGTAACACCCAAGTATCTGATGCCATATCTGGATTTTGTGGAAGAGAACCGCAAGCTTTTTTATCTGATGTATGAAAAGAACGAGATGATGGGCGCAGAAAAGACCTATGAAACCTGGTTTAAAACAATATTCGGCCCCATTCTTACAAGGTTTGGAGTTCCCCAAAAAGAACAGCCACTTATCATGGTCTTTTATCTTAAGGGAATTATCGGAGTTGTCACTGAGTGGGTACGAGGTGGATGCACCGAGTCAAAAGATGAGATCATAAGCGTTATACAGAAGTGTATCATCAAGCCATAACGCAGTAAAAACACTATATCGAATTTACAAATCAACACTTTTTACAAAACGTGTCGGGACCTGTACTCCTGAAATCAACACATTTTGCAAAAAGTGTTGTTCTTTTTGTGCGCTCATTTTCCTATAATGACTTCAAGCTCAAAGCAAAGAGCAAAAAAACAAATTGAGTATAAGAAAGGAAACGATAAATGAGCAAAACAAATAAGATGTATCTGGTAACAGGAGCTGCAGGATTTCTTGGAAGCACAGTCTGCAGAAAGCTTGTCGATAGAAACGAAAAAGTAAGGGCGTTTGTCCTTGAAGGCGACAAGTCAGCAAAATATCTTCCTGAGGAAGTTGAAATAGCATACGGCGATCTTTGTAACAAAGATGACCTGGAGAGATTCTTTGAGACGCCTGAAGATACGGAAGCAATTGTGCTTCATATAGCGAGCATCGTAACAGTTAATCCCGACTACAGTCAGAAAGTCATGGATGTAAATGTCGGTGGAACAGAAAACATCATAGAGATGTGCAAAGAGCACAAAGTATCAAAGCTTGTCTATTGCTCATCAACAGGAGCAATACCTGAGGAAGAAAAAGGAACCATAAGAGAGTGCGAAGGATCTATTCCCCTTGATCCTGAGAGAATCAAAGGCTGCTATTCATTGTCAAAGGCTATGGCAACAAACGTGGTGCTCAAAGCTGCAAAGGAAGGCCTTAACGCCTGTGTGGTACACCCGTCAGGAATCCTTGGACCTGAGGACTTTGCAATGGGTGAGACCACCAAGACTTTAGTTGACATCATCAATGGCGAGATGCCTGCAGGAATCGATGGAAGCTTTAATCTGTGTGATGTAAGAGATCTGGCTGACGGACTCATTGGGGCAGCTGATAAGGGCAAAAGCGGAGAGTGCTACATTCTTGGGAATGAACCTGTCAGCTTTAAGGATTTTACAAAGCTTGTTTCAGAGGAGAGCGGTTGCAAGCAGATGAAGTTCTTTTTACCAATATCAGTAGCAAACCTGATTGCCGGGGTACTTGAGAAAAAGGCTAAGAAGACTGGAGAAAAGCCTCTTATGACAACATTCTCCGTTTACAACCTTGCAAGAAACAACCGATTTGATTCAAGTAAAGCAAGTAAGGATCTGGGTTATACCACAAGGTCATACAGAGAGACCATACGTGACGAGATCAGATGGCTCAAAGAAACAGGAAAGATCGCATAAAAAGGACATTCAAGAGAAAAGAAGGAGAAGAATACGATGAACGATTTAGATAAGGTTTATGCAGAAAGCGTTGCAAAGGATTACATGCCAAAGGAAACAAATAAGGTAAGGCAGCTTAAAAAGCTTGATGAAAGAGCAAAGCTTCCGGCTTTCATTTCGGCAATGACACTGGGGATCATAGGAACTCTGATTTTTGGCACAGGGATGTGCTTTGGGCTGGGCGTCTTTGGAACAGGAGCAGTTTTCATGATCGTCGGAGTACTGCTGGGACTGGCAGGTGCTGCAATCTGCATCACTAACTATCCTTTATACAAGAAGCTTCTTAAAAAGGGCAAGGAAAAATATGCCTTTGAGATTCTGGAACTTGCAAAAGAGATAACAGGAGAAGCATAATGACTGAAAATAAGAATGCAGAAACAATACTTAAGAATGGTGACAAGGCTTTGTCTGGAATGCCTTATTTGGAATGGTA
The DNA here is from genome assembly GCF_028539135.1 of Butyrivibrio sp. DSM 10294. Taxonomy (NCBI): domain Bacteria; kingdom Bacillati; phylum Bacillota; class Clostridia; order Lachnospirales; family Lachnospiraceae; genus Butyrivibrio; species Butyrivibrio sp. DSM 10294. The sequence continues at coordinate 5,894 of NZ_JANSWL010000042.1, forward strand.
GTAGTAATAGCAGTAATGGCCGTAACAGCCATAGGATGCTTTGCAAGAGACAGACTGGAATTGGTCTAAAACATATATGAATTTGAGAGCCATCTGGCGGATAAAATACCGTCAGGTGGCTTTTTTTCTTTAATAAAAACAGATATAGTAGAAGATAAGTATTTTGAAAAAAGAGCCGGTTTTGAACTAGAGTCAGACAATATGAGTCTTGGAGCATTATGAAACAGTTATTTGAAATTGATCTTAAGGATTATAAAGAAACAGATACAGTTTTTCGCAGACCTTCAGCCAGGGCCATCATTATAAAAGATGATAAGATAGCTCTCGTTTACAGCAAGAAAGAGAAGTATTACAAGTTTCCGGGCGGAGGAATCCATGATGACGAAGATAAGAAAGAAGCTCTCATCAGAGAGGTTCGGGAAGAAGTGGGCCTTGTCGTAATTCCTGAATCTATCAGGGAATATGGAAGTGTATTGCGAAGACAGAAGAGCACCGTAAAGGATGGTGAAATCTTTGAACAGGAGAATTATTACTACTTATGCGATGTTGAGGATCGAGCTGTCGAACAGGATTTGGATGCTTATGAGGACGAAGCGGGGTTCGTGCTGAAAATAGTGGATATAGATGAGGCTATTGCGACTAATGCAGCGTATTCCAGTGAAGACTTTTTCAATGAAATCATGATCAAAAGAGATAGAAGAATGCTTGAAATGGTAAAGCAGGAGTTGGGATGGAAATAAGGATTGCAGACAAACAAGATATTGATCTCATGATGAGCAGCAGACTGGAAATGTTAAAAGAAGTTAATTCTCTTGATGCAGATTACCGGTATTCTGAGAGTTTTGTAGAGGAAAGCAGGAGATACTTCCTTGAGGGAGATCAGACCACGGTTCTTGCTTTGGATGGAGAAATAGTCATCGGCTGTGCGACAATCTGCTATTTTAGTGTTATGCCGACATTCTCGCATCCATCAGGCAAGCGGGCTCATCTTATGAATGTGTATACTGCTAAGGAGTATCGAGGACAGGGCATTGGAAAGAAAATGGTCGACCTGCTCATCGAAGATGCATGGAATAAAGGAGCAACAGAGATCAGCCTTGATGCAACAGAGGCGGGGAGGCCCCTTTATAAAAAATGTGGCTTTGAAGACTCGGAAGAATGCATGGTTTTGGTAAAAGAGAAATGAACAATCCCTGGGAAGAGATAAAACTTGATGATTATGAAAAGCGTATGAGCCTGGACTGTCTCAATAGTCAGAATGGTAATGAAAAGAGCATGCCATATATTACACAGTTACAGAAAATGTCAGAGACAGATAGTAATCGCGTAGTAAGGATACATTGCTTAGATGCGATTAAAGCAACTAAGCGGGATTAGCGGAGGATATTATGCTAAAAGATTATGAAATAGATAAACCAATTCTTGAAACGGACAGATTGATCATTCGTGTGCTTAACGAAAATGATGTTCCGGATTTAAGAGAGTGGCTTGGGCGAGATGAAATCTATACATATTGGGGAAGAAAAGCAAGTAAGAATGAGAAAAATCCTGAACTTATGTTTATTGATGCCCGCCCTTGGGTAAAAAGAAAACCTTCGCCTGATTTTAATTGGGGAATTGTATTGAAAGAATCCAATAAAGTGGTAGGCATGATTGAGGTATTTAATATCCAAAATGCCAGAATGGGTGATATAGGGTACAGAATTAGTCCTGAGTACTGGAATATGGGAATTACTACAGAAGCTTTAAAGGAAGTGCTACGGTTTATATTTGAGAACACTGAATTAGAACGTTTGAATGGGAATGCAGATGTAAGAAACATTGCATCAAATAAGGTTATGGAAAAATGTGGCTTTATAAAAGAGGGGACCGTTCGCCAAGGAAAAATGGTTTCCGTTTATTGTGACTATAATATTTTTGGCTTGCTCAGAGAGGATTATGCGGGCTTGCAAGGTATAAACGGTTAAATAATTCAATTTTGACGTGGGGAAAGAAAAGAATATGGAATGGGAAAATCTGGAAACATGACAATAGAAAGATTAACACAAAACAATGTAGAGCTATGAAAGGAGCAGAAGATCATGAAAAGACTTAACGATGATGAATTTTTGGAACAGGAATTTGACTTCAGTAAAGCTGTTAAGAATCCCTATGCTAAGAAGCTACACAAGAAGATAACAATGAATGTTGATGCTGATGCCCTTGAGTACTTTAAAAGTCAGTCAGCAGATTCCGGTATACCTTATCAGACGCTTATAAACCTTTATCTGGTCGATTGTGCAACCTCAAAAAAGAAGTTAAAAATGACTTGGAAATGATGATGCATAAGTTCACATTATATTTTCTTTTGTGGTCATCCGTGCGCTGGCTTTCTATATATTTTTTCACTGTTTCAAGTGAAATTGATCCGGTTGTGGCGCAAAAATAGCTCCTGCTCCAGAAAAGAGCATCTCCCCACAGAAATTTTTCTATATGTTCACGGTATTCGATCCTGACTTCTTTAGAGATCTGGGACTTTAAGGTGTTGATCAGTTTTACCGGAGCAACATCCGGAGGCATGGAGATAAGCATGTGTATATGATCTTCATCTGTCTCAGCAGAAAGCATAGGACATGGCTCAGCCACGGGGCGGCGCGCCGGAACGTGGGCCGAGTATATACCACTTACTGGGTACTTAAGCTATAATACTTTCATAATGTTTTGATGAAGAGGATGTTATGGATAAGATTACAGAAGAATACGAAAATGAAAATAGAGATAATGACGAAGGGGCTGCGGACGAGACACTTGATCAGATATTTGAGCTGGTAAAAGATTATCCTGATCTGCTACAGAAATTGTTGGATGCACAGAAAGATTATGGGGATAAGCTAGAGTGCATGCTCGAAGCTACGAAGCAGCAACTAGCCGAAAGTGGAGAAGATATACTTTCTGATGATGACTCTGATGCTTTAGAAACACTTGAATACAAAGCCAAGAATGAACTCCTTGAAATAGCAGAGCGAATATTGAGAGAAGCATTCTTAAGAAAACAGGAAACCATGGATGCTCGGGAGAAAGAACTTAAGAAACTTGAGAGTGAATATCACAGATTAAAAAAGTTGGAGACTCGTCAGGAAATCGGTCATAAAGTTTATCCCAACGATCCATGTCCTTGTGGCAGCGGAAAGAAATATAAGAAGTGCTGCGGGAAAGTGTGAGGAGTGGGATAAAGGAAAGTGACACTTAAAGAAGCATATAAGATACTTGGCGTATCTAAAGAGAATACCGACCGCGAGATCAAGGCGAAGTACAAAAAGCTCCTCATCATGTATCACCCGGACTCTGATCCCACCAGGGAAAGAGCTCCGGAAGATGATGAAAAGATCCGCCAGGTCATCGAGGCCTACAAGAAGATCCGGGAATCTGAGGGCGAGCCTTACTTTGAATCATACGAGTTTACATGGGATGCCTTTGAGAACAAAAGTGCTTTCTCGGAGCGGAACATCTTCTTCCAGTTCAAAATCTACGACGAAGCCCTGCCACCATCCAAGATGGCCAGAGGCAGATTTGTCTGGGATCCTGACATGGAGGAGTTCCCTCTTTTTGCAAAGAGTGTTCTTGAGGCCTGCAAAGATGTGATGACAGATCATGATGTTACTCCTGCTCCTGATAAGGTAAAAGACATTTTCCATCTCATGATGCAGGAATATGTCCTTCCGGCTGATGCAGCCAGGAAGATTGGAAAGAAGATCCGCGAATATGGAGACAAGGAAGTGTATTATTTTAGCGGTTTCATCAAGGATGAGCTCGGCAGCAGCTGTGAGTCCAAGATAAACTGCGGTGAACCACTTAACAGCTATCTGCGAGAGGACAGAGCTGTTGTTGAGGAGATTGTCACAGGCAGGATGCTTGGCAGTATCTCATTCGATGAGGATGAGTTGTACTACGTAGTTCTACCGCTCCTTGAGGATCCCATGGTGGATGCTCATGCAACAATAATAAAAGTGGACAGCGGTCGCAGGAACAAAGAGCGCATTCATGTTGCAATTGAGCTGACCATACCAAAAGATCTTACAGATACTCCGGTATCAAATGAGAAGCTAATAAAAGAGCTGTTGATGAAGTGATGATCTCACTCCATCAACAGCTTTCTCTTTACCACTGCCCATAATGGCGGTCCAGAAGTTCCTGCACATCCGCTTTCAGAGAGTCACTAAAATCGGCAAGCTCTTCCTGGGTAATGATCCCAAGATTTATCATTTTTACAATATCGTAAATAGCTTCACCCTTATCAAGTTGCATCTGCACTCCGGGATTTTTCTTGTCAGCTTTTATGCGCTTATCAAGATCCCAGAACTTGGTGGATGCAGGCTTCTTGCTCTGAAGCATCTTAACATATTCTTTTAAAAGTCTTTCCATGTAGGCTTCCTGCCACTCAGGAACCTTTTCCATGAACAATTTCCAATCTGCTTTTGTAATTCCATTCATGTTAGAATCCTCTTTTGAATTTAGTCTTGAAAATGATTATACCACATATTGTATTTCTTCTTGCTGAAATCCGGGTTATAACTACAATATGCAGTTGGTGTTTTTATGGGACTGTTGATTTTTTACAATTTAGGTACAACAAACGAAAGTGAACTTAGATTCAAAAAGAAGGCCGTGTTTCACTTGAGAGGATCACATCATGGAAAGACTACTTTACTGGATTAAGAAATGCATTCATAGGAACAATAAGTTTTGCAAACATTTCTGTGTCACCTGCGAGTTCTATGAGATCTGCAGGAGAGACGGAGAGCTAAGTTGAAAGCGAGGTACCATTATGTTTTTCGGAACGAAAGATAAAGACGTAAGACTAACAGATAAGCAGTATAAGAATCTTGTCGGCAGCATGAGTAAGAAAGAACGTAAGGAATTTGATCGTAAGCAGGAGCAGCTGCGAAGAGAAATAGAAGAAGATAGATTGCTTGGATGGCTGGAGTTTGAGGATGAGCTGGATGACATGTAATGGCTAAGCAGTTTAATGACTCAAGAAATGAATATACAGTGATTGTTTTTTTTGGGGGGATGCTTTTTGGTTTGAGCTTTGAGCAGACTATACTTGTTATTGGGAATGTTCTATGGGCATAATAGAAAAGGAAAAAGAAACTAAGGAAGGAGGCTAAACAATGGCAGCAAATGTATTTAATCGTATACCATCAGGTTTTTTTAATCTGCTATCGAGCGGTAGTGACTATATAAACAATGCCGGTTGCCTTCTTGAAATATATTCACAGTATGACATGGAGGTTTCTTATCGGATTAGCCGCAAACAGCTTCGAGATGCTCTTGCCAGTTATATTTTTGAGAACAATCTTAGCTTTTCAGAAGAAGAGGCGGATGAAAAGAGCTCTGATGTCGCAAATAGTATTATCCGTAAATTTACAGATGAGGATTGTGGGTGGTTGACTGAAGAAACGGATGATGCCTCCTATGAGAAGTACATTATAATGACGGAGGCGGGCATTGCCCTTTCTGAGTTTTTGCTTGCATTGGAACAACCTGAGAAGGTTGAGTATTCTTCGTACATTTATAACATTTACAATACGTTGATGAATTCTGATCAGTGGAAGGCAGATCCGTATGTAAATGCAGTTAAGGCTGTTTATAACAATGCTAAGGCATTATCTAAATCATTAAAGAGATTATCAACATTTATTCGTAAGAAGATAGAAGAATTAACCCGTGAGACATCGCTAGAAACTCTTACTGACCACCTGTTGGAATATTGTGATGGTGAATTTATTAGAGAATATGCTCGTCTCACTAAACAGCAGAACATTCATATGTATCGAAGTCATATTCGTTCAAAATTGGATGAGATAGTAAACAATCCTGAAATGCGTGAACTTATAATGTATGGCTGCGCTATTGAGGAAAACATATCAGAAGATGAAGCAGAGGAGCTTGTTTTTGATATGGTGGAGAATACCAAGAGATTCCTCAATGAAGATTATGACCGTATCATGCGAGATATAAAGCATAAGATTAATATGCATATTCATATCGCAGTTGGAAGGATACGTTTTATTCGAAACAGCGGAAAAGATGCACAGGGTAATGTTGAGCAGGTATTAAAAATGCTTAGGACAAGTATTGATGAAGGAAATCTTCTGGATGATCTTTCGGATGAGATGACTAAGCTATATAAGTTTGATAAGAATGAATATATAGATACAGCATCTCTATGGAATCCACGCAAGAGTAAGACCATTAAAAAAGCAGTAACTACTGAAACGGAGACTCTTACTCAGCAGGACAAGGATGATGCAATTTCTGCATTAGAAAAAGAAGCCTATAATCCTTATTCCAAGAGACGGATGAAGCTATATTTGGATGAGCAGATGAGGGGAAAGGACGAACTCGATAGCTCGCAACTTCCACTTTCTAACAAGAAAGAGCTCCTTTCTGATATCTCTGCAGTGGCTTATTGTGAGGAAAATGGATTTGAGATAACAGTTGAAGATGGGTATATGGAAGCAAATGATATGATTTTGCGCCGGTTCAAAATAAGGAGAAAAGCAAATGGGGTTTGAAGCAGATTGGGATATGTATACTTCCGGTGAGAAGGAACTGTTTCAGCGTGTGTGTAGGAGATTATTAAAATCTACATTCATAGTTAAAGAAAAAGATGATGACAGCAAGAAGCTTTATACCTTTGTGGCTAAGAATGAAGAAACTGTAAGTTCATATTTAAGCCATATGGGTTTTGATATCAAAGTTGACAGAGACAACGGTGTCACTATGCTTGTAAATTCCGGAGACTCTTCTGATTCGGGTAAGATACAGGCAAACAGATTAAGACTTCGCAAAGCAGACACTGTTGTTTTGTGTTGCCTGTGGACTGTTTATCTTGATCGTATACGCCGTGGTAACCTTTCAAAAGGTATTGTCATTTCAATCTTGGATTTAAAGCAAGAACTGGAAAAATACGGTTTCAGAGAAGATTTTGATGGAAAGACTTTGATGGCTGATATCCTTAAACTTTTTACAAAATATAATTTGGTTGAGGTGTCGGGAAAGTTGGGTGATCCTGATTGCAGCATAAAGATCTATCCGTCTATCCAGTTTGCACTTGATAGTGTAGAGTTTCAAAATTTAGTTGAAGAGAATGGTAAGAAGATAAAAGCCATAAAAGCATCCGCAGACGACGATGAGGAAGAAATGGAGGAACCGGAATATGACGAGTAATAGAAAAGTTGCTACCGGCCTTCAGCTTATTAATTGGTCGCGATTTACTAATGTAAGGATGAAGTTAGAAGGGTCAACGCTGATTACCGGTAATAATGGAACAGGAAAGTCTACTGTTCTTGATGCGATAACATATCTTTTAACAGGAAACACACATTTTAATATAGCTGCCAAAGACCGCGACAGAAGTGTTGCCGCATATGTGCGCGGTGATACTCATAGCGAAGGCACCGGTCGATATTTGCGCGGAAATATGGATGTAGTGAGTTATATCGCTATGGAATTCTATTCTCCATTGGATAAGGCAAATATGGTTGTATTTGTTACCATAGAGCTTAAGAAGGATGAGTCTAGAGCGAATTCCTATTGGTATGTTGCAAAGGATGCGTCTCTTTCTGATATTGTTTTTTCTGAAGAAAAAGATGGCAAGTTATCAGTTTATCCTAAAAGTCAGATTACTATAAAAGGACAACATATAAGCAGTAAGGAATTCATGGGAATGGAGAGAGGAACCAAGCAGGTTCTCCAGGCTATGGGACTTCGATGTGAAGTTTCAAAATATAAATCAAAGATAATAAAAATGCTGTCCTTTGATCCTCAGAAGAACATAGACAAGTTTATTCAGGAATGTGTTCTTGAAGAGGGAGAAATGTCTTCTTTGGCAGATCTTAAAGAACAGAGAGCCAATTATGAAGAAATCCGTCAGACATATGATGATATGCTCGAAAGCAAGAAGGTTTTGGAGCATATTGAAGACTGTACGAGAGAATATGAACAGAAGTACTCTGATTATAACAAGCGCCGATTAGTGCTGGGATATCAGAAGTGGCAGAGTGCTGTACAGGCTATAGAGAAGTTAAAGAGTGCAAAGGGACAAGAGGAAGCAGGACTTGCGTTCCTGATAGATAAGAAAGAAAAGAAAGATAAAGAGCTCGAAGAGGCAAGGCAGAAGCTTGAAGAATTAAATAGTAGCAGTGATTACCAGGATATAAGCAGTACGCTGAAACGCTTTGAAGATCAGATAGTAAGACTTACGAAGGAGCGCGATCTTCTTTCAAAGTCTGTTAAAGAAGTTGAAGCTCTTCAAGGGTGGATCGATAGAACAATGCAGGATTATTCAGAAGAACTGCAGTTAAATCTTGATGTTAAGGACGAACTGACTACTATCTCATCTAAAGGCGATACTACTAAGAAGGTTGCTGCTTTTTATGCTTTTTCTGAAGAGATTAAGCGTATTTGCGAGCTTAAGAAGTTGGCGCAGCTTAGGAACATGGATCAAATAGAGAAGGATAACGATTCTCTTGCTCAGAAACTTGACGAGAAAAAGCAGCTCGAAGGAAATAAACTTGTATTTGAGCCTGGATATGAGAAGACCAGGAGTTTGATTTCTGATGAGCTTAAGAAGCAGAATATCTCGACGGATGTTAAGTTCTTTGTTGAACTTATTACGGAAGTCAAAGATAAAAAGTGGAGACGAGCCATAGAGACATTCATGGGCGGAAAGCGCTTTAATATCATAGTTGATCCAAAATACACAGTTCAGGTTTTGAAAATTGTTAATGATAATCCTGCGCCAAAGGGAAAAGTTGTAATAGCAGATAAGCTTGAAGCTACAGAGATAGTTGCTGGCTCTGCAGCTGAACAGCTAGAGATTATAAATCCTACAGCCCGCATGTATGCTAATTATTTGCTCAATGGAATTCATCTCTGTGAGACAGTAGATGAGCTTCATGAGTATCCTAAGGGTGCAATTATGCCTAATGGCATGCTCGCCAAGAGCTATGCTGTTGGTAAGATGCAGATTAATGGTACTAAGCTTTTTATTGGCCAGGATGCTATTAAACTGCAAATAGAGGATTTGGGAAAAGAAATCCATGAACTTGTGGAAAGCATAAGAGAGCGTTCTGCGATTAATGAGTCGTTGGAAGCAGAGATTACAGGATTACAGGAAAAATCATTGAACCAGGATGACTATGATTTTGAAGCTGTAAATGAGTATGATGCTGTAAAGGATAGTCTGAGAGCTGCAAAGAGCGAGAAGGAAAACTATGAGAAGGATCCGAGCCTTACTGCTATGCTTGAGGCATTTAGTAAGGCTAAGGCAAACCATCAGCGGATAGAAGAGGAAATCCATGCTCTGTATAAAAATATAGGTGGTTCAGAAAAGGAAATAGAAAGAATACAAAAAGACATCTCTTCAAAAGAACAGTTACGTGATTCTGCCCAAAAGGAGTTTGAGCTGGAATGCCGAGAGATGCCTGAGTTAAGGCAACCGGCTATAGAAATGTACAACCAACAGATTCAGAAAAAGGATACGGTAATTACAGAAAAGACTGTACGTGAATGGGAACGTGAGTTGGATAAGGCCAAGAAAGATCTGGAGGATGCTCACTTGCAGTATTGCAGAATAAACGGCACAGATAACCAGATGCGAGGAGTATCCTTCATTGGTTATTACAGGGAGCAGTATCGTAATCTTGCTAATGTTCAGATTGAGGAAGCAAAACAGAAACTGGAAAAGCAGGGCGAAAAGCTTCAGAGTGCTTTTGTGGGAGATTTTGTTGCGGAGATAAATGAAACAATTCGTGGTGCTAAAGAAGAAATTGATAAGATCAATAAGGAGTTAAAAGGTCGTCCTTTTGGAAACGATGTTTATCAGTTTGAGATGAAGGAAAGGCTGGATTCTGAAGGAAAAGCACTGTTCTTCAAGATATGTAAGCAGATGCATGAGTACTTTGATAATGCAGAATACTATCTTAATGTCATCAAAGATGATGAGGACAGTGAACATGATATTAAGGAATTCATCGATATAGTGCTTAACGAAGAGGATGAGACAGAATATACAGATTATCGAAAGTACTTTACCTATGATATGCGAATTATAAGTAAGCAGGGTGAGGATGAAGTTCAGGCTACTTTATCAAAGAAGCAGGGATCGGCAAGTAATGGTGAAAAGCAGACGCCTTACTTTATCATTTTGGCAGCAAGCCTTCTTCAGCTATATCCTAAAGATCGTAGCAGTGCTCGCCTGGCGTTCATAGATGAAGCCTTCTCTGCACTTTCCAGAGAGCGAATTGAGCAGATGGTCGACTACCTGGAGACAAATGACTTCCAGGTGGTTTATGCAGCCCCGCCGGATAAGATAAACAGTATAGGTTCCCATATACAGACGACAATAACGCTGGTTCCGAAGGGGCGCCAAAGCTTCGCGGTAGAAGGGCTGCTTAAGAATCTTGAGGAGTGATTTCTGATATGACAGATAGGCCAATAAAGTTGAATAAGCGACAGAAAGAAGTCCTTAAAGCTCTTCTCGATAAATTCGAGAAGAGCAAGACTTATCGTGGGGAAAACGCTGTAAATCAGAGTTTTAAGGTAAAACCTTCAGATTTTTTCAGGGATTACGATTCTGATTTTGCTAATCTTGATGAGCAGGAAGATTTTGAAAGAGAATTATTTGGACTTGAAGATGCAGGATTGATTCAACTGTCAAAAAAGAACGGTGTTATCAAGTCCATAGATATGGTTCCTGCAGCGCAGGATTCTTTCTATAGTTTGCTTGGTAGGACAGAGCTAAAACAATTGGAAGACAGTCAGATATCTATGTATAAATCTCATATTGGAAAAAATGAGGTGTTGGATCTGTTTTGTAAAACGCAGATCAAGCGTCTTGAAGAGCGGAAAAAGGCTGAATATGAGATGCCTGTAGCCAGTGAGATAATAAATATACTTGAGTATATTAGCAGTAATACAGAGGAAATCCTTGAAAGAGAGTTATCTATTGAATTATTTGGCGATTCCAAGAGGTTTAAGCGAGATTATCGGAGTAAAGTCCTGACAGTACTAAGGAAATATGGGGATTTTGGCGATCTTATTGAAAATGTTCCTGATGATAGAGAACAGGGACATGCTATTTTGGCAGAGTATAATGTTTTCCCGAACCCTACCTATGTGAACTTTAAAGGGAAAGGCACTCTCTGCTTGAAGGATGGAAAAAAGATTGAGTTAAGCCCATCTTTGGCAATCGCAATAGATGCAAGCACATTGGGCCGGATTGAAAACGTTATTGTAAACGCATCAAGGATAGTTACTGTTGAAAACCTTACAAGTTTCAACCGCGTACAGGATGAAGATGCGTTCTTTATATATCTGGCAGGATATCACAATACGGCCAAGCAGAATTTTATACGTAAGATAGCTGAGTCAAATCTTGATAAAGAATGGTTCCATTTTGGCGACATAGATCCAGATGGATTTTATATTCTTGAGCATTTAAAGAAAAAGACAGGTATTGCATTCAAGCAGCTTTGTATGAGCGTTGACGAATTGAAAGAGTACAAGGAGTATTGCAAACCGCTTGAAAGCAACGATATCAAGAAAGCGAAGTCCTTGATTGATAAAGGGCTATATGTTGACACAATGCGATATGTGCTCGAAAACAATGTAAAGCTAGAACAGGAGGTTATTAGCTGGAAGCAAGAGGCATTCAGGATGACAAATGGCTGTAATCCTTCATACTGGATAATTCATCATAGTCATCATGACTGAAACACTCTTCGTCGCCTGCGAAGTGACCTTCCTGAAAACCTGATGCGCTATCATCGTATCAAACAAAAGTGTGAGAGAATTATATTGGTCTCCTAAGGAGGTTTTACACAGATCCGTGTGGGAATGTATTTGGTGGATTTCTGAAATCTTAATAAAAAAATATTGCTTTTATGAAGATTTTCATTATGTTTTTTTTATCATAAATCTGGTCGTAATGATATTATTATAATTGATGTAATAAAGCGCAGAAAACTATAAGCAATGAAAGTAAAAGAAATATAAAAAACGCTGATGAAGAGAATAAAAAGAACATAATTGAATTGTTGTGTAGTCACAGTAAAAATCAGTGATGTTTATATGAAATACTCTAGACTTTTATTTCGTAGTGTGGATATGGTGTCATTTTAATAAGCATTTTAATGCATAGGAAGGCACAGAACATTTTATGAAACCAGGAGCATATGAAAATTTAATAAATAAAACGAATAATGCCGAGATAGAAAATGCTGAAAGCGAAGGGATGGAATCCAAAAAGAAAAGGATTGATTCGGCAGAATCGTCTAAGTTTTTAGCGGAATATCTGTCTGACATTCTGAAAAAGAAAATAGAAGAAATCACTGATAGCAGTGGTATAGAAGAAGTAAAACTACGCGTAGAATATGCTAATGGTATCCTTTCTAAATTGGGAATATCTGATGATGAGCTTATTGTTGATGAACAGAATTATTTGGCTGAGATTATCTCGAAGGAAGATGCAGCAATAAGGAGAGTCACAAAAAAAGAATTGGCACGTCCTTTATCAGGATATCGGACAAGTACGCTGTTTACAGGTGGAAGCAGTAGTATTTCTATGTATTCTGAACTGATTCGTGATATTGAAAGTGCTGATAAGATTTATATCATTGTTTCATTTTTAAGATTATCGGGATTGAATCTGATAAAGGACAAGCTGAAAGAATTCTGTGGGAAAGCGGGGCATGAACTAAAGATAATAACAACGACATATTGCGGAATCACTCAAGCAAAAGCAATCCAGCAATTATCTGAATTGGATAATACTGAGATTAAGATATCTTATAATACACGTATTGAACGCCTCCACGCCAAATCATTTATTTTTGAGAGAAATTCAAATATGAGTACAGCGTATATTGGTTCTTCAAATTTATCCAAAGCAGCGCAATCTGATGGACTTGAGTGGAATGTACGTGTAACAAATGTCGAGAATCCGCAGATTATAAAGGCAGCTATAGCCACATTTGAGAGATATTGGAATAGTCCTGATTTCGAAGATTTTGCTATAGGTGGAATTGCTAAATTTGAAAAAGAACTAAAAATAGCGTCAACTCAAGACAAAACAACTGATAAAGATGTTAGTTTTCTAAATATATACAACATTCTTCCACATCAGAAAGCAATTATAGAGAAACTAACTGCAGAGAGAGAGAAAGGGATAAAACGTAACCTGGTGGTTGCAGCTACAGGAACTGGAAAAACGGTTATCTCTGCGTTTGACTATAAGTATATCAGCGAAAAATCACACAAGGACTGTAAGCTTCTATATATAGCTCACAGAGAAGAAATATTGAAGCAAGCGCGTCATACATACAGAGGTGTTTTGCAGGATGCCAATTTTGGTGAACTGTGGGTTGGTAGGAATAGACCAAACAACCTGAATCATCTTTTTACATCAGTTGATATGGCTACTTCAAACATTCAAACATTTATAGATTTAGGTAGAGACTATTTTGATTACATTGTTTTTGATGAGGCTCACCATATTGAAGCTGATTCTTACCAGAGATTGATTAAGCTTTTTGACCCAGAATACCTTATTGGATTGACAGCAACGCCTGAAAGAATGGACGGAAAATCTTTACTTCCTGACTTTTGTGGCAAGATCAGTGCGGAAATTAGATTGCCCAAGGCTCTGGAAGCGGGACTTCTTACTCCATTTCAGTATTTTTGTATTTCGGACGAAACGGATCTTACAGATGATACTCTGTGGCTTCAGGGTAAATACGTTGAAAGGGAACTGACTAACCGGCTATGCAATGAAGGAAGGGCACAGCAAATAATAAAAGCCTTGCAAACCTATGTCCCAAATGAATATGAATGTACAGCATTGGGCTTTTGCGCGAGTCAAAAACATGCAAAGTATATGTCGGATATTTTTAATAGTGTGGGATTAAAAGCTGATTGGTTGACATCGGAAAGACTAAATGAGGCAGGAGGTGACAGAAACAAGATAAAAAAAGATTTGGAACAAGGAAACATTCATTATTTGTTTGTAAAAGATATATTCAACGAGGGAGTTGATATACCGGCTGTAGATACTGTTTTATTCCTTCGTCCGACCGAGAGTATAACGATTTTTCAACAGCAGTTAGGAAGAGGACTGCGCTTGGCACCCGGGAAGACAGTTCTTACAGTTCTTGATTTTGTTGCTCAGGCAAATAAGAATTATGATTACTCTCAGAAGTTTCAGAGTTTGATGAAAAAATATGATGTCAATCTGAGAGATCAAATTAAATATGGTTTTACAATGCTTCCTCCGGGCTGTTCTATACACATGGAGGAAAAGGCTCAACAGGAGATACTAGAACATATTCAATCAGCTACATATGATGTTAGAAAGCTCAGTAGAGAGCTTAGTCTTATACCAGAAGATATTTCCTTGTCTCAATTTCTAAATCGTATAGGACAGGATATCCGCATCTTATATAGAAGTAATAATTGTTGGACATCCCTCAGGAAAAGAGCTGGCAAGTGTAATTATGAAGAGGATGAGTATACAAAGATTTATACCAAGGGGATGGGGCGTTTTTATTATATCAATTCACAGAAGTATATATCGTTTATCTCTGAATATCTAAACAATGGATGTAGCTGTAGGGGGCAAAGCGTTGATAAAAATACACTAAAGCTTATGTTGTATTACGCTTTATATCAAAAAAAGCTATCAGAAACAGGTTTTGATACAGTAGATGATGCTTTGGAGAAATTTGGAGAATATCCTGATTTTGTTAAAGAATTGAGCGAACTTATAGAATATCTTAAAGATCATCTGACTATAAAAACAGAGTTGATAGATGATGGTCATCTCCCTGGCTATCTGGAAATGTATGGATGCTATTCCAGAGAGGATATATTCACGATATTTGGGAAACAAACAGAAGAAAAAAGGATGAGTGGTTCTGTGGCGGGAGTTTATGATATTAAGGAGATGAATACAGAACTGTTTTTCGTTACGCTAAATAAATCTGATAAGGAATTTTCTCCTACTACAATGTATGATGACTATGTTATAAGTGAGCATAGATTCCATTGGCAATCACAGAATAATGATTCACACACAAACAAGGGAAAACGTTTTATAGACCACGTAAAGGATGGGAAGAAGTTTTTGTTATTTGTAAGAGAAACAAAAAATGATGTTTATGGAAACACTTGCCCATTTTATTGTCTGGGATATGTAAATTATGTTAGTTCGACTGGAGATTTCCCTATGAATATTGAATGGGAGACTGAGGCTCCAATTCCGGCTAGTTTTCTTCCGGTAGCGTGAGCATCGGATTTGAAGGAATATAGGAAAGTCATGGCTGAATTTGATTCCAAGAAAATAGAATATGGCTTAAGAATTGAAGGAGACTATTATAACCATTTGGATATAGAAGGCTTCTCCCTTATGATGAAAAATCCTTCATTTTGTTATAAGTTCTATTGGCTTGAAGCGATCATAAATCTCATTTCTGAAAACATTACAGAGACTACCTTTGATGAAATTATAAACGAGATGATCGCCAACGCATGGTATTCTGTTCTGGAGTTTCATATTCATCTTAGCGGGATAGTAGTAGGAGAAGTCAGGGATGGTCTGGAAAGAGCAGTAATTAAACTTCGTGATATCAGTAATCTGCCTGCTAATGCATCAAAGCTTGAGATAAAAAATGCGATCAAAGATCATGATTCTGAGCTGAAATCAGAAAAAGAGCAGCTCACCAATATGGTTCCGTACAGAGCCCTTGCGGGTTTCTTTGATAAATTTGAAGAACACGCTGATTGGGAAAGTACACGTAGGATGATTGCTTATATTGAGCGTGTTAATAAGGTGAATATTCTGCCATATACTCTTGGCAATAGCAGCAAGCTTAAGAAGGAAGTATATTTCAATCCATCATGGATCAAAATGATACAGGATAATACTGTTGCAATATTAGGCTGGATCCAGTTTGAAAAAGTTAAGTGGCTTCAGAATAACAATCCAGAGGTGCCGGGACTAGTCTATAAGTTGGCTCCTATGGATGAGAAGATGAGGAAGCTGAACGCAGTAAGAAAGCTTTGGGATTCGGTACTAGATCTGAGACAGGTAACAGATGTCTTTACTGACAAGCCGATTGTTCCTAAGGAATACGATGTAGACCATTTTATTCCTTGGTCATTTGTAATGAACGATGAATTATGGAATCTTATGCCAATGGATTCATCTCTCAATTCTTCCAAGAGTAATAAATTGCCTTCTTGGGATCCGTTTTTCAGTAAGTTTTCTAAGAATCAGTATCTGCTATACTTGTTGATACATGATGAGAATTATCCTGTAATGCATAAACGTTTTGAAGCTTGTTACAAAGACAATATACATTCTATATGGGCGAACCAGGAATTATATAGACCGGGGAATACTCCGGAAGAGTTTGGAAATATTCTGGGAAAAAATATGCGACCGGTTTATGACTCTGCACGTAGGCAGGGGTATGAATTATGGAAAGTTTAACAGGGATATATGATGATCGATAAAAATGTTGAATATTATAATAATAACGCCGACGCTTTCTTTGAGGGGAGTGTCGGCGCTGACATGTCCTATATGAGAGATAAGTTTATGTCTTGTGTTCCGGTTGGATCAAGTATTCTCGATGCTGGCTGTGGAAGCGGAAGAGATAGCAAGGCTTTCCAGGATGCAGGGTATGAAGTTACCGCATTTGATGCATCTTCTGAGATATGCAAGCGGGCAGCAGAACATATTGGCAAAGAGGTTCTGAATCTTCGTTTTGAAGATATGGCATTTGATGATGAATTCGATGCTATCTGGGCCTGCGCTTCACTTTTACATGTTCCAGTGGATGAACTTCCGGAGATCATGAAGAAGATGAACAAGGCTCTTAAGGACGGCGGGATAATGTACGCTTCCTTCAAATATGGTGATGGAACTAAGATGCGCGGAGACCGCAAGTTTAGTGACTTCAATGAGAAGAGTGTAGTGCCGCTATTTGAAAATGCAGGCTTTACCATACTTGTTAATGAGATAAGCACGGATTGTAGGCCCGGCAGGGATGACGAGAAGTGGATAAATGTAATTGCAAAAAGAGAGTAAGCTGAAAATGGGGAAAAAAGGGATTTTTATTGCTGCTGAGGACTATTGGAACGATCATCACTGAGAAAATTAAATAAATATATTGCTAACGCAAAGAGCGTCCCTTGGCATCGGTGAAACGTAAGTCACCCTAGCTGTGGACGCTCTTAATATTTTTTTCCTGATCTTCGATGAAGCGAAAGTCATCTGAACCAGTCCCTCTCATAAGAAAACCTAATAACTAAGGTGAAGCATAAGCCACCGTTGCTTTGTATTTTCTTATCTGATTATTTATACGAACGAAGATTGGTTTGTGGCAAAAATATTTTTAATCAATAAACCTCTTGAAATACTCCCTTGTCGCATCATCGCAAACATACACATAGGTCCCTTTGATTCCCCTGGTAAGCAGCACATAGTAAATGTTCTTGATATACAGATCAAGCTCTTCGTCAGTGGCAGACTGCTTTCCACGTTTATCAAAGTATGTGCTCTTATTTGTTTTAAGAAGGCCTGTATTGCTGTCATAATACAGGTCTTTTCCTATAATCACGAAGGCATAGTTAAGGTCATAGCCTGCAACAGTGTGAATGCAGCCTACTTCGTCGATGGCACCGTCACTGTTAACCCAGTTGTTGAGGCAGTGGTTCCATCTTTTGTCTACACCCTCAATACTGATATCGTAGGCGGTAGGATCATTCTTGGTTTTCCATTCCCAGGCGTAGCCTGCCAGCATACGGCAAAGCTCAAGCTCTTTTTCCTTTTGGTATAAAAGGTCGTTAAAAAGCCTGAAGGAATCAAACAGCTTAAAGTCATAATTATCAAAAGTCTTTTTCTCTTTTGCTTCCCCATGTAAAACAGCATTTACATAGTTGATATATTCGTCACCGCCCTGGACACGCATCTGCATGCGAAGGAAATGGGTGGTATACGCAGTGATCCTGTCAGTGAAGTTCTTCTTAAGAGTGGCCCGGACTTTTTCATTGAAGATCTCAATGGTAGTGCCGGAGGGACCTGATAATTGCTCAGGATCATAGAAGAAGACCGGAGTTTTGGCTATGGTAAGGATCCAGTCAAGCTCTGTGGCATCGGTTGGGAGACCAAGCTTTTTATTGTTATTGTCATGTGCCTGATAGCCGACGATGCTTCTTCTGACCTGGAGCTTCTGGGCTTCATCAACAAAGATGATATCCCAGGAGCCTTTTTTAACTGCTTCTGAAGCGCCCATGACATCTTTAGCTGCGAGGCCTTCGATCTTTTTGAAAAGACTCTTAAGTGTGGACCTGAGAGAGGTCTGTGGGATGATGAGAGCCATTTTTTTATCAGCAAAAAGCTTCTTGCCGGAATGAGGATCCTCATAATCTCTAAGGTATTTCATAAGATATACGGCAACGATGGTCTTGCCGGTTCCGGGACGGCCGTTTACTGTGATGGGGATATTTTTGCCGGCAAGGATTTCTGAAATGATATCGCTTGCCAACTGCTTCTGGTCTCTGTTCAGCTCTTTAAAAGGAGAGTACTTGTAGAATTCACTGTTTCTGATGTGCTCAAGGGTGTGATCCGCAAGCTTGCAGCTACGAAGCTCTTCCCATAACTCATTGAAGCAATCGTCGTAGGAAGACTTTTCATAATAGTCTTTATTGGCGATACCATCATTTTTGTTGGTTATGACAAACTTCCCATCGGCTGCGATGAACTGAATGAGTTTGGACTCATAATCAAAAGTCACAGACTGATTGAACTGATCGGAGTATATAAAATGGACCTGATTAAAGATCTTTTTCTCAGGATTCTGATAATGCTGACGCATGCGCTCGGTGACGTTGGTGGACTCGCCGATATAGACTTTGTCTCCATTCTCTAGGATATAGAGCATAGGCCAGTTGCCGAGATATCCCTGATCTCCGTAGCTGTTGCTGGGGAAGGGATGGCCGGAAATGATATACAGTTTTTCGCCTGTTGCTGAATTAGTCATTAAGTGCCTGCTTTCCTGAAAATAGAGATATTAACTATATTTAAAATGATAACATTTTTAACGATGCTACGAAAGTTTGGGGTAACGTCAGGTTTCATGCGTGTTATACTAGTGATGAAATTCAAATATGCTTGAAAGAGAGATAACGAGATGACTTTTGAAGAGACATGCGAAAGAATTGCCAGATTTACTGAGGATCGTGACTGGGATCAGTTCCACACTCCGGAGAACCTGGCTAAATCCATAGCTATAGAGGCAGGAGAGCTTCTGGAGTGCTTCCAGTGGAGTCCTGATGCGGATGAGGAAGCGCTTAAGGAAGAGCTGGCTGATGTGATGAACTATTGCATACAGATGGCGCAGAAGAAGGGCTTTGATATATGCGAGATCCTGAACAGCAAGATTGATAAGAATGAGAAGAAGTATCCCGTGGAGAAGAGCAAGGGGATCAGTACTAAGTACGATAAGCTGTAAGAAGTGCTTTTGATTCGAATTGAATAGATGTAGCATATAACGCAAAGAGCGTCCCTTGGCATCGGTGAAACGTAAGTCATGATAATTGCAGCAATGGTTGATAGTAATAAGAAAAAGAAAGGACACTGATATGGAAGGACCAATGGATAGATTATTTGGACATTCAGCATTTGATCTGAATAGGGATGGCAAGATTAGCGGAGCAGAATGGGCTTTTATCAATGATACATTATTTGAGGATAATAATGGTATTTCATCCGGAAGCAACATTAATGAAGATGATGACGTTATAGACGAGATTGAGATGGCAGGCCTGGACAGAGACGAGCTGGAGTTCATGGATGAAGATGAGCGCAGACAGGTTTTAGAAGATGCAGGCCTTGATGCAGATGATTTCGATGATTTTGATTTTTGATGAAAATGGAGATGCGCTATGGCATATGATAATTTTGAAAATACGCCATTTGATCTAGATCACGATGGACACATAGATTCTAATGAGGCTGCTTACATTTATGATACTTTTTATAAAGAAAGTGATGATGGTGGCAGTACAGATATCGATGATGGCAATGGCATTGGTGGCGGAGGATGGTACCCTACAACTGAAGAACGTAGGAAAATGAATGCCGACATGGAAAAGCTTCGCAGAGATGTCCAGGCCGAAAAATCAGGACACATATTGATTACTATAGTCGTGATTGCTGCAATATGGCTATTTGTTGGTAATAATATCATAGGGGCATTGGTTTTGTTTGGATTATACATACTGGGGAGTATGTTTGATTTCTGGAGATAAGAAGGATTGCTTATGCTTAGTCTTGAAGAGCTCACAAATCTTTATAATGCAGCGCAGGGAGAACAACCAAGAATATGGCAGTCTCCCTGTTTTCTTATGATATGTAGGTGCTCGACGGCTCCCTACATGGAGTGAACTAATCATAGCATTGTTTCACTGAAAAAGATATGATTTTTCTATAAAATATCATCGTTATAGCGTTAACGAGTTCAAACCTCGGAAGGAACACTATAGATAAAACATTTTTCCCTATCATAGAGTACTCTTTTTACGTAGCGCTCACTGGCGTACTCCTCGGGCTCAGTTATAAAGTAGCCATCTTCGGTAATGGAGGTCTCATAAGGACAAAAGTTCAGATACGCATAAACTGTGTCGCTCTGAAGACTTAGGATAACTCTATAATCCATGTACTGATCCTCAGGGTTATTTCCTTCGTTAAGGTAGAAAATGCATTCGTATATGCCATCAGCGTTTAAATCAGCGTAAGTGATTTTTAGGGGAGTAAGGCCTCCTGGAGCATAGTCATATATCTGCTTTTCTTCAAAGAGCTTACTGAAAGGCACTTCCCCTAATGTGTTCATGAACTGATCAAGGGCTACGGCGTTAACCATGACATCTTTTTGCATAATATCAGTGTAGTAGTCCGGGTTATTATCGGGGAAAGAGTAGTTTTCTAAATCAGATTTTTCTTTTCCATTGGCGTAAGCTGTAATGGTCTCATACATCTCTATTGGATAGGTGTTGTTGTAATCATATGAATCCAGGTAATAGGCCCCGGGTACAATCTCATTTGAAGCTTTGTACCAGACGTCTTCTCCAGCTTGCATCTTTTCGTTGATATCCTCTGAATATAATTCTTCGGAGCTAAGCACGGTGCCATTAAGCGTTAGCTTCCAGCATTCTGCATATCCCATATGTCCCCAATAGCTAAGTATTCCGTTTTCATCAGGAACTGCATAGAATCCAGTGTGCCCCATTGAAAGATCATCTATGAATTTCGCTTCTCCATTAATAAAGGAATATAGCTTTCCGTGATATGCAGCTTCGCAGTCGCCATATCTTATCAGAAGTTCAGGCACATTATCTTTGTCTATATCGTATAGCCAGTAACAATCGATGCATTCTGCAAGTTCATCATATGAAGCTTCTTCTGTAAGGGACGCTTTCTTTTCACAATCGGCCTCGATGATTTCTTTGTAAGCTTGTTTGTATCCTGCTTCAAAAGAAGGCTCCTCGGTACTTGCGTCGGTGGCTACTTCAGAACTTGTTTTTTGTTCTTCTGCAGTATTGTCTAATGTTGAATCTGTTTTTGTCTCTTCAGTGGATACAGACGCTACTGCTTCTGAATCAGTATTCTGATCTGTGGTGATGACGTTGCCGGAGCATGCGCTCAAAGTAAGTGCAATGGCAATTGCCATAAATAGTATTTTCTTTTTCATGTAATGACTCCGTTAAATTTTTAAATGTTTTATTCTTCATTGATATCTTACTACATTTTAGGTACAGCGGAAGGATACAACACTTTTTCATAGCACACAAAGGCTGCGCCAAAATGTACGTAGCCTTCCTTCCTGCAACAACCCGATTTCATGGGGATTTATATAGAGGGTACTTCGATGTCTCATATAGCGTCGAAGTACTTTTTTGCATATAATTAGGGGAGTTAAAAGTATATGAAGAAAGTATTGATTTTATTGGGGTATATTTACAATGACATTATGGAGGGAGAACAATGATCAAAATTTACGGAATGCCTACATGTCCCTACTGCGATTACATTCATGAGCAGATAATAGGGCGTGAGAATGAATTTGAGTATATCAACATTGGTGAGAATATCAGAAACATGGGAGCTTTTACCAGACTTCGTGATACCAATCCGGCATTCGATCATTCCAAGGAAATAGGCGATGTTGGTATACCGGCTTTTGTTCTTGAAGACGGAAGCATAACTCTTGATCCAGCGGTTGTGGGCCTTATTGAGTATGGAACACCTGATGCCTGCTCAATAGAAGATCATAAAAGCGGAAGGAAAGGGTGTTAAGAGGGATACATGAGAATAGATAAAAGAGTAATGACTGAGGAGACCATTAAGTGAAAAGAAGACATTTAGCCCTGGGGATGCTTACGCTAGCCATGATAATGACAGGCTGCGGATCTAAAACTGAATCAGATGTAACAATCATCGATGGGGCTGATGGACCGACATCTGTTTTTCTTGCATCAAAGAACGAAAAAGACAGTTACACGCAGATTGATCAGGAAACAGCAAAGCTGATGATGGATCTTAATGATGGTCATGTGATTGTGGATGTCAGGCGTCAGGATGAGTTTGATGAAGGGCACATTCCGGGAGCTATATGTATTCCTAACGAAAGTATTACTGATTCAATGCCGTCGGAACTTCCTGACCTTGAACAGGTAATTCTTGTTTATTGCAGGAGTGGAAGGCGCAGCAAAGAGGCAGCACAGAAGCTTTTTGATATGGGATATACCAATGTCTTTGAGTTTGGTGGAATTATCGACTGGACCGGAGAGGTTATTACAGAGGAGGCAAAAGAGACAGCTATGACACTTTCTATTGATGGAAAAGAAATGCCGGTTACATGGGAAGATAATGCTTCGGTAAATGAGCTGAAGGAAATCTGCCCTCTCAAAGTAAACATGTCAATGTATGGCGGCTTTGAGCAGGTTGGATCAATAGGTCAGAGCATAAGCCGGGATGATAAGCAGATCACAACAGAGTTTGGGGATATAGTCCTTTATTCAGGGAATCAGATTGTGGTTTTCTATGGATCAAATTCCTGGGCATATACTAAGCTTGGGCATATTGATCTATCTGAGGAAGAGCTGACACAGCTTCTTGGTAATGGTGATGTTGTTTTAGAGATAAAGTAAGGGGCAAATTCGCACTTTTAGTGAATAGAAGTATGTATGAAGAAAGAAGGGAGCAAAAAGATGGAGTTTACAACAGATATTTTTAGCAAATTTGATAAGCAGTGGGCGCTACTCACAGCAGGTGACAAGGACAAGTTCAATACGATGACAATAAGTTGGGGTGGTCTTGGTACCCTATGGAATAAGCCTGTTGCAACAGCTTATGTGCGAACATCCCGTTATACCCATGAATTTATGGATAATAACGAGTACTTTACAATCAGTTTTTATCCTGAAGAGTATAAGAGTGCTCTTGGAGTCCTTGGTTCTAAGTCCGGCAGAGACATTGATAAAATGCATTCTTCAGGACTGACAGCTAAGGAAGTTGATGGTTCAATGACTTTTGAAGAGGCAGAGGTTACTCTCGTTTGCCGAAAGCTCTTTTGCCAGAGGCTTGATCCTGAGAATATGAGCTCAGACATTGCGAAGCAGTTCTATGAAGACCAGGCTGAGCATGATATGTACATTGGAGAGGTTGTAGAAATCATTAAGTGAGCTAAATTCCATGGTCTAAGGAGACTTGGATATGAAGAAAATATATGCCTTTGGAGATTCAAATACATATGGCTTTGACCCAAGAATGGGTGGTGTTGGGAGATATCCTAAGAATATCAGATGGACCGGTGTGATTGATCTGATGCATGAGTATGAGGTGAATAATCAGGGGTATAACGGCCTTTCGATTCCATACTCGGATAGTTCTATTGCTTCAATTGGCAGAAGTATCAAAGAGTATAGCCCAGATATGATATTGATAATGATCGGCTCAAATGACCTATTGAACATGTCCCCTGCATCCTGTGAAAATGTAGGAATTCGTTTGCGACATTTTCTTTCAACACTATGTGACTGCATTCCGGAGCATGTTCAGCGTATGGTATTAGTGGCACCGCCAAAGATGAGCCTGGGCGATTGGACTGATTCTGTCATTGTCAATGAGTCAAATAAGTTTGGGACGGTATATGAAGCTATAGCAAGTGAAAAGGGACTGACATTTCTAAATGCATGTGAGTGGGATCTGCCATTATGCTATGACGGGGTACACCTTACTGAAGAAGCGCATTTGCATTTTGCAGAAAAAATTATTTCTTTCGCTTATTAGAAATTAATAAACTGGCCAGAAGAGTTACGGGCACAGCAAGTACAGATATGAGCGCAGCAGCTCCTGTACTGATGCTGTGCTTGTTTTTGTTGTTGGAATTATTTTCACTCATGGTAGATGTCCTTTCTTAGAAATGAAGAAGAGTTTCATACAATTATTATAGTTCTTCTAAGATGAATTTGTGAGCTGTAACCAGCAGAATTATAGTTCTTTTCACCTCGCGAAAAAAACATGCCCTGTAACGAAAGGAGGAATGCACTGCATATAGGTTAAGAAATTTGTCAGTGTAAATTTCACATGAATACAACAGGGCAATCAGCAAAGGATGTTTTCCAAAAGGATTCTTTACAATTGAATATTGATGAGGAGGTGATTGATATTAACAGCAATCCGGAACGTTATAGTGGCGTATATAAAGATTTGGCAGAGCTGGTTGGGGATGCTGCTACATTAAAAATCTGGAAGAACTTTTCCGGACTTAATATCACATTTCCACAGAAGCTCTATTCAATTGAATTTCGTAAGGAATTTATCATGGAAAACATGGAAATTATGAAACCTTCTGAGATGGCAAAAATGTTGGGGCTCTCAGAAAGAAGGGTTCGCCAGATAATTGCAGAAATAAGGGCGCAAAAGCAGTAAATATCAGCACTTCTTTGAGTGAAAAAGTAATTGCAAGGCAGTAAAAGTGAATACAATCATAAACCTTAATTTTCGCCTTTTTAGATGGAGTATAATTAGTAAAAACTGTTGTTTTTGCTTATATCTGAGCACGGCAAACAAATGGCGGCGCAAAAGTTTGTAAAAGTAATCGCGCCCCATTTCTGTAAGAGTATGGAAATATGTCTGGCCTATGGTTGGTTGATTGTTACTTAAGCAGTTCCGGCTTCAGAAGAACCTCAGCGGGTGGAATCGGGGAGAGTTCTAGCGAAGACAACAGTTTTTTATTTACACTCACCAAAACGGTGGGAATCTGTGTTTTGTTTAGCTGATAACATAAAAAAATAACAAAGAAAGTTACGCTAAGTAATCAAAGAGTAATTTGAACATAAATGTAAAGAATAAAACTGACATCTTTGTTATAATACTGTATTGGGGACTGTGAGAAAACAGCTGTTGCTTGGCTCAAGTCCCTAATATTAAGTTATGAATATAGTCTTGATGCTTGTAAGGAGGTTTTACGTGGAAATCAAGGATTTTGTAAAAGATACCGTAAATGAGATTGAGTCAGAACAGTTTTTTGCATTAAAGGATAAACTATTGGGAGAGTACTTATCCTTTTCATTTGTTGCTGAAGATAAAATCACTCAAGATAATTTCTCTGAGAAAGTATGTGATTATTTTGAAAAAGTAGAACTAAAGAATTTAAGTACGTTTGATAAGATATTTCAGAAGTATGTGTCGAATTGGGATGATATTGTAAAAAAATATATTCCTAGGGAACCATCAGTTAAAAAGGGACAGACTCCGCCTCCGACCCCAAGATCAAGGAAATACTATTTGCATGCTATGGAAATAAAGAATTCGCGTAGTATGACGATTAAGCAGAAGATGGATTATTCAAGAATTATGATGTGTCTTTACATGGCTGCTATAGACAATGAGGGTAAGGAAATTGAGAACTTTGAATTATCATCTTCATGCTTGAAAATTGATCGGATAATAACAGCTATGAAATCGGAGAAACCGGGAGGATTAAGTTTACCAATCGGCAAAAAAATGATGTTTGACTTGTCAGATCTATATTGCACAGATACCTCAACTTTTATATTAACAATGATAATGTTTTATTACATAAAGAACAACGAGATAACCGGAGAATACTAAAAATGTCAGGAATACTTAATATTACAAGTATAGAGCAGTTAGAGCAATTTCTTAATGATAACGGCTTAATGGAAATTGCTATAAGGAGCAAAAAGAAGAAATTTAAGGAGTTCCAGAAGGTGGCGCTTAATATTGCCCCACAGGGAGAAGAGACGGAGCTCTTGAAAAATGCAGTTAATATATTGAACAAGAACAATGCAGTGGCAGAGAAGACTCTTAAGGCAGTGAGTAATGTTGCTAAGCTTCAGCAATTGGGACTTATTTTGAGTGGAGTTAATCTGTGTGCTACTTGTGTCGGTTTTGTGATTATGTATGAAAAGCTCGACAAGATGAGTGGGCAGATAAACCAATTGATGAGTGTTATTAAGCAAGGCCAAGGAATACAGGCAGATTTTGAGTTTAAAAAGGTTCTATCAGAGCATTCCAATATGCTTGATTCAAGAAAAACTCAGAAGTTCTACACCGAAGAGCAGATGAGAAAACTTGTGGATGATGAGTGTAATGTCTTAAATATGCTTATTGAGGTGTTCTTGAAGAATATGACCGAGGATGTGGATGGTATTATTTTTTCAATCTATTCACTTGCCTCAATGCTATCAGTGTCGTTGAGATATTTTGATGAACTATATTATTTCAACAACAAGGAAGCAATTGGAGATGGTGAAGTATGGCATTCTTCTCATGCTAACTGGATGGCTGCTTTTGATAGGATATCATCTGATGAGTTTGTTCAAAAGATTCAGGACCATGGCATACTTGATTTAAACCTTACTACTACAGAGGCGGATACATATTATATTGGTCTTTATGATCAGGTTAGAGAATTGGCAGAAGATGTGGAAGATAATCAGACGCTGATTCAGACTTTGGACAGTGCAGATATGATGGCTGATTATACAGAGTATGTTAGAAAAAATGTTTCTGAGAGTATACAGGAAGCATTTGAGCAGACAGAAGGTGCGATGGAGAACCCTGATGTAGTTAGAATTTACCAGGATACTATGAAGCAGGTTGCATTGGCAGTATAAAGGGCGGAAGCAGGTATGGATATTGATGTAAAAAATGCTTATAACAGGGCTAAACAGGCAGTTGGAAGTGCGGCATTTTCTGATTTTCTTCAGGATATATGCGATTTTATTCTGTATATTTCTATGAATGATGGAGTAGACAGATTTGAAGCATTTAGAAAAATCTATGTTCAGAAGGATTTTAACCCCAAGCTAAAAAACGAATGCCCGTCGGCTAATAATTCCTTGAGGGCAGCAGGTAAACATGTCAGCGATATCGTAATGTTTTTTACAATCCTGGGGAAATACTATATCTTTAGCAAATTTGATAAGAAAGATATAGATAAAGATAAATACTCAGACTTTATCAAAAGGATTAGTGCTGTTACTGCTCCTGATAATCAGGTGGGCAAAGACTTTTCGGAAACAACCGTAGCTAATAAGACTGAATCTAAGCGCGATGTCGAAAATACTGAGGAGAAGGATCCCTCAGAAGAAGAGGAAATCAATGCCGAGCCCGAAGAGTCATTAGAGGAACTTTTGGATAAGCTTCATTCGTTGATTGGCCTTGATGGTGTAAAGGAAGAAGTTGATCAAATTATTAATCTTATCAGGTTACAGAAGAAAGGTGAGGAATTTGGAGAAAAGAAGATCCCACTTTCTTTGCATTTGGTGTTTTATGGAAACCCTGGGACGGGAAAAACTACTGTAGCAAGGCTGCTTTCTAAGATTTATAAGGCTCTGGGAGTTTTATCTAAAGGACAGCTTGTCGAAGTTGATAGAGGCGGACTGGTTGGTGGTTATGTCGGTCAGACAGCCATCAAGACTCAGGAAGCAATTGATAAAGCTATGGGCGGAATCCTATTTATTGATGAAGCATATGCTCTTACACATGGAAAAGGAGAGAGTGATTTCGGTCAGGAGGCAGTTGATACAGTTCTTAAGGCAATGGAAGACCATAGAGATGATTTCATTGTGATTGTCGCTGGCTATCCGGATTTGATGAAGGAGTTTATAGGCTCGAATCCAGGTTTGAAATCCAGATTCAATCAATATATCAATTTTGAAGACTATACGCCGGAACAACTCAGAGAAATCTTTTATCTTCAATGCAATAATCAGAACCTGATTTTGGGAGAAGGATGTGCCCAATATCTCTTAGATTGTTTTACGGATTTATATGAGAATCGTTCTGATGATTATGCCAATGGCCGTGATGTCAGGAACTATTTTGAAAAAGTAATTAAAATGCGTGCCAACAGACTAAATCCAATATTGGACAGTATCTCAGTTGAAGAATATAGGACAGTAGTTTTGGAAGATCTCAAGAATGCCAAAGGACTAAAAAGTAGTACATGGTAGTATAAAGTACGTGTTCCTGGACAAAGTTATATTTATTGGACACATGTAAATATACAGTATTAATAGACACAACTTTATTATTAAGTTGAGAGCTTAAGTTGAGAGGGTAGGAATTATGAAAAAGAAGCTGGTTTATAGGACATTAGCAATACTTCTTTCCATGGGTATGGTTAGTTCATCACTGGTTGGTTGTGGAAGCAATTCTACAAAGGAAATCGAGCAAACTGCTGAAATAGAAGAAGCAGCTGATGAGTCATCAGAAGAAGCTTCGAGTGTAGATCTTGAAGAGGCAAAAAAGGTCGAAGAAGAGGCAAAGAAAGCCGAAGAAGAAGCTAAGAAGGCAGAGGAAGAGGCAAAGAAGGCTGAGGAAGATGCGAAAAAAGCGCAAGAAGAGGCTAAAACTGAGGAAGAGCGTCTGAAAGCTGAGGCTGAGGCTAAAAAGGCTGAAGAAGAGCGCTTAAAGGCGGAGGCAGAAGCAAAGAAGGCTGAAGAAGAACGCTTAAAAGCTGAGGCTGAGGCCAAAAAAGCTGAGGAAGATCTAAAGAAGGCAGAAGAAGAGAAAAAACAGAAGGCTGAGGAAGAGGAGAAGAAGAAAGCTGAGGAGGTTGCGGCTCAGCAAAAGGCAGAGGAAGAAAGAAAAATTAAGAATTCATATTCCATGCTGTATCACTTAGCAATAACTGCCGAGAATATTAGGACTTCTAAAGATAATCGTTTGATGTTGGATGATAT
The DNA here is from genome assembly GCF_028539135.1 of Butyrivibrio sp. DSM 10294. NCBI lineage: Bacteria > Bacillati > Bacillota > Clostridia > Lachnospirales > Lachnospiraceae > Butyrivibrio > Butyrivibrio sp. DSM 10294. The sequence goes on from NZ_JANSWL010000042.1 coordinate 35,219, forward strand.
ATATACTTCGCTCTTGAATGATATTAATCCAGGGTCTATTGATGAAACGACTCAAAACCATATTCAGAATCTATGCGATGTAATAAAGTCATATATAAATATTTCTACAAAAAGAGAAAGGTTACAGTTCATTCATAATCAAAAAAAAGCGGCTGCGATGAGGAACGCTGTACCAAATCCAATAGCAGTATTATCCATGGCTAATTCCTTGGATTGGAAACGTTTAGCAATTAGTGCTGTATATACAGTTGTTGATTCGTATACAAATTATAAAAATGAAAGTGAAAATGCTGATACGGAATTCTTGATGAGCGGTTGGAATTTAGATGACGAAGAACGTAATGCTGTACAAAATAACCGTGAAAGAGCATTTAATTATATGGTTGATATGGTTCAGGAGTACGACCTAGATGGGTTAAAGACTCTTTCTGAAGAAGATATCAAAAGTTTTTCTGAAATATGTGCAACGGAAGCACCTGCGGAGAAAATAAAACTATTAAGGGCGGAAGAAAGAAAATATGAATTACTGGGTAACTATTGGCTTGAATTAGCAGATTGCTATTTTGAATTGGATAAATATGCTGACTGCTTGGAATGCGTAGAGAAATACAATGACTTATCTATAGGGATTTATAAAAAAGATACAGATTATGTTCAGATTTTACCTAAGGCAATAGTTTCAGCACAGAATATATATAAAGGTGCCAAGTATGAGTCTGAAATCAGTAAGTATGCAAATGCAATCATTGATAATACATCTTCTAAGGATTGGTCAACTAGATACTTTGCAGCGCAGGTATATCTTGATTTATATTCAAAAACAAATAAAAAGGAGTATTTTGATAAAGCGTATGAATATATTTATGATAATGTGACTGTTTTGTTAAAGGAACAAAGGAATTTAAACACTTCATATTTGGCTCTGGTTCAAGAAGTAAAAATATCAGAACCTGATTACAGATATATGACTGAGCAAGAAAAGAAAGATGCCCAGAAGGAATTTAAAGCAGAAGAGAAAAGGGTAAAAGCATATAATGAAGGATTGAAGAAAGCAAGAAAAACAGAGCTGCCATCGTTGTATGAGCCATTGATTCTTAATTGCGAGTTACTTTTTGCTCTTTCTGAAAAAATGAATATTAGTAAGGGGGATATGAATGATATCAATAGTATCCTACAGGCAGGTAACAATGGAACGTTTATAATTGAACCAATTAATGATTTTTATTCATTTAATGATGGGGCTAAAAATTATGAGATAAGTATGACCAAAGATGATATTACTATTCCGGTAGCTCTTCTATCTGCAGAATCAAAAGTAGAAATTACAATAACTGATAAAGGAAATAAAACAACGATAAGTGACTGTACGATTTCGAATGTTGAGAGAAAGGGCGATAATATCAAAGATTTTAAGGCGGTTGTATCTAGTAAGCAATGGAAAAAGATTTCCTGGACAGCTGATTCGCACGTATCAGTGAAGATAATCTATTCTGATGCATATAACCGTGAGTTGATACTGAATTATAAAGTGAATGAATACGAATCTCATTGGTATGGCGATAAGGTGGTGTTTGAAAAAGAATGAAAAAACGATTGAGTATTCTATTAGTTTTATTACTGGTATTATTGTGCTGTGGATGCACTAATACAGAAAGTAATTCGACTTTCAGTATAACGTTCATTGATGTAGGACAAGGAGACTCTGCTTTGATAGAGTGCGATGGACAGATTATGCTTATAGATGCAGGAGAAAAGCAGTACGGAGAAAAAGTTGGACAAATATTAAAAGATCATGTTGGATCAAGAAGAAAACTAGATTTTTTAGTGATATCTCACCCACATTCCGACCATATTGGAGGGTTGGTCGAAGCTCTTAATAGTGTTTCGTCGATAGGAGCCACATTAAGTAATACGGATTATTATGATTCAGAAGTTTTTAGGCAAGTTGAGCATCAGTTGGGAACGCTCGGTTCAAGGATAAAGGTCCCTGATGTAGGAGATCAATATAAGTTAGGAAGTGCAACAATTGATGTGATAGATGTGGCTTCAAACGATCCGAATGATTCGCTTGTAATCATGATAACATACGGTAAGAATAAGTTTTTGTTTACTGGAGATATAGAGTATGCTGCTCAAAAAAGGATAGTAGAAAAGTATAGAAATGATGAAGATAAGGAATATAAAATTGATTTAATGAAAATGCCACATCATGGGTCAAGTGGAGAAAGCAATGAGCATGATTCTGACCTCTATTCATTTGTACGAACTTTTATGCCGGATTACGCAATCATATCTTGTGGAGCAGGAAATATATATGGACATCCACATCAAAGAACTTTAGATATCTTAAACAATAAGGCATATAGTGCAAAAATCTACAGGACTGACTTGAATGGTGATATAACAGTTAAATCTAATGGAAAAGAAATATCAGTACAAACGACGAAGTGATAACAAGTGTTTGATAAATTTTTTGAAATGATTAGTGGAATAACAAAACTAGATAGTCGGAGGGCAAAGGATGGGGAGAATTATTATGAATACTGTCCCCACTGTTACGCAAACCTCACTCTTCAGAAAGGTTATGATCTTTCCCTAAAATACTGGGAATGCAAAGGCTGCGGCCAGATGCTGATCAACCCTGAAGTGGAAGGTGATATTGTCTGGATCTGTGATGAGTGCCGGGCAGTCATGAATGAGCAGCCGGGGTTTTCTGAGGACTGCGGAGAGTGGAAGTGCACGGAGTGTGGTCATGTAAACAAGATTGATGTAAGCCAGCTCTATACTTCTGAGGATGAGTTCGAGGCAGATAAGAGAAATCCCTACAGGGGACTATCTGATGCGGATGCGCTGGAGCTGTCCATGTATCAGGACGAAGAGGCTATCGAAGGAAGAGATAACATAATTCTTGTAAGGCGCAGAGAGACCGGCAAGCGCTACATCAAGAAGCTTCTCACCATCTATAACAAAAGCGTTTATTCCTACCTGATGGAACATCCCGTTGAGCGGATGCCTCGTATCGTAGATATGTTTGAGAGCAGCAACTGCCTGATCGTTATAGAGGAGTTTATTATTGGCCTGAATTTAGAGCACATTCTGGAAAAAGGACCAATGCCTGAAGAACAGGCTGTTACTGTGGTAGAGTATATTTGTGTGATACTGAATGAATTACACAACCTGCCGACGCCCATCATTCATAGAGACGTTAAGCCATCCAACATCATCCTTACCATTGATGGCGAGGTGAACCTCCTGGATATGAATGTTGCCAAATGGTATGATCCTGAGAAGACAGACGATACCAAATACATGGGAACCCAGTACTATGCAGCGCCTGAACAGGTGGGATATGGATTAACTGCTTCTTCGGCAAAAGCAGATATTTATGCGGTTGGAATGCTTCTCAATGTGATGATCACGGGCTGTTTTCCAAAAGAGAAACGTGCGCCGGGAGAAATCTGGAATATTATTGAACGCTGTATCAGCCTCAATGCTGAAGACAGATATACTGCAATTGAACTCTATGAAGCACTGCAGGAACTTAAGAGGAATTAGCCTTGCAAAAGAAATCTACTAACGAACTCAATGATCTTCTTGAAAATATGAAGCCTGATCAACTTGATTCATATCTTAAGGATAACAGCAAGTACATGGCTGATGAGAAGAAGGCATTTTACTATTACATGAAAGATGTCCTGGATGAGAAGAACATCAAGCTTAAGGATGTTTACTCTTTTGCCGGAGTCACCGAATCCTATGGCAGCAAGATTGTTACCATGGAAAAACATACCAAGGACAGGGACCTGATCATCAGGCTTTGCCTTGCAGGACATTTTAATTGGGATGAAACCAACAGAGCACTGAAATTGTACGGACTCAGCGAGCTGTATGCAAAGGATCCCAGAGATGCGTGCATAATAGTTGCCGTCAACAACCGCATTTTTGATATGTACGAGATAGATGAGATGCTGATGAAGCAAGGGCTCAAGAAACTTACAACTTAAGAATGAAGGATGATGATTTTCCCCACCATTTTGGTGGGGATTTTTCTTTGCTCAAATTGATATGGTATTTATAGGAATCCGGTACGAACTTACGCAGCGTAAACAAAAAGTAATTTGATAAGGGGAAATACAGTACCTACCAGAAAATAGGAGAGTTTCATGGAGCAGAGATTAAGTTTAGGGCAGTATATATCGGCCAGAAGAAAACATATGAGGCTGACGCAAGAGGAACTGGCAGATAAAGTTGGAGTCTCAAAATCAGCAATAGCCAAGTGGGAGACAGATGGCGGTCTGCCGGATAGGGATAATCTTCGGAGAATTGCGGAAGTGATGGATGTTTCCGTAGATGATCTTCACAGGGTCATTGAGCGGGAAGGCATGAAAGACGCAGATTTCAATGTGAACATTACTCCTGAAGTAATTGCAGCCCTTGAGTCATATGGTTACAAGGTAATAAGACCGGGAGAAAAAGAAGAAGAGAGGTGAGGGTATGGCAATTCAGTTTATATCTGTTAAATGCCCGGATTGTGGGGCTGAACTATCAATAGATAATTCAAGGGAATTTGCTTTCTGCTCTTATTGCGGAGCCAAAGTCATGGTTCATAACGATAATGAGCATATTTATCGAAACATTGACGAAGCCAGGATAAAAGAAGCTGAAACGGAACGTATACTAAGACTCCGTGAACTGGAACTTGAAGAAAAAGAGAATAACCGTGGAAGAAAATCCACGCTGGTTGCCTATGGTGTTGCATTAGCATTTGTTCTGGTCGGAGCTATCATTTGCATATTTGCTCCTCTTGGTGGCATGTGGGGAATCATAATTGGTGCATATATAGCGATGTTTACTTACATAAAGAGTGATGACAAGAAAAAGAAGAAGTCCCAATATGTCAGTCCCAATGATGCCACCATCACAGCACAGATGCTGGATTGTTCAGGGAAAAATTATAATAGCGTGGCAACGATATTCAGGAGTGCCGGTTTTACCAATGTTAATTCACTACCGTTGGGAGATCTTGGACTTTTCAACCAGCGAAAGAATGGTCAGGTTGAAACTATAACAATCAATGGTAACGAGGAATTTGAAGAAGGGGATATTTTTCCGAAGAATTCGAACATCCTTATAACTTATCACAGTAAATAAGAGAAAGAGAGGGTCTTGTTATGGCTTTTTGTATGAATTGTGGAAATGAAGTACCGGATGGAACAAAGTTCTGTCCTAATTGTGGAACGCAGGTGGGAAGCAGTGTTACACCTGAGAAAGTAGCGGAGAATCAAAATGTTCAGCAACAGAATAACGAACCAGTAGGATATCAGCAACCGGTATATCCGACTCAGCCACCAGTACAGCAACCGCAGGCTTCAGGGCTTGATAAGTTTGGCAAGTTCTTTGGAATCATTCTTTTTATCCTTGCTATATTAGATTTCAACTCTGACCCGGCTATATTAACAATTATACTGTCGGCTGGTATTATTGCAGGAGCGATATACTGCCTTGGTAAGAAGTATAAGCTTAAGGGATTTACGATTATTGCACTGATCCTTGCGGTAATCTGTCTGTTTTCTGGAGTTGGTCAGGCAAAGAAGTTTGGGCTTTTTAAGACTCCAACAGCAGAAGAATATGCTTCTAGTTCTACAGCAACTAAGGAAAACTCAGTAACAGTAAAAGAAGAAAAGAAAGCAGATGATACTATAACTAAGTCAGAAGTTAAAGAGGAGCCAAAAGAAGAACTAACTACAACTGAGGCAGATAAAGCTTCCCCAGAGGAAAAAACAGAAGAGAAAACAGAGGAGCAGCCTCAGGAGACAGAAAAGGCTAGTGGAGTGGATCCTGATCTTAAGGCCTTCCTTGATAGCTATGAAGAATTTATTGATCAGTATGTTGAATTTATGAAGAAATACAATTCGGATCCTAATAACATGGTTTCCATGCTGGGAGAGTATGGAGAAATGATGCAGAAATATGCTGAGTTCGCAGATAAGGTAGATAAATATAACTCAGATGACATGTCTACAGAAGACTACAAGTATTACATTGAGGTTACCACAAGGTGTACTCAGAAGATGCTTGAGGCATATTGATAAAAGAATAGAAAACAGGCATGAAAACTACGCAACCGATAAATGGTGGCGTAGTTTTTGGCTATAATTTAGAGGAAGATGGTCCGGATGAGATTCATAGAAAAGTCTTTAATGGCCTGAAACAAATATATATGAGATATGGGTTTAACAGGATTGAGGAATCAACGCGAGTTATAACGCTGAAGAAAGTTGATGTATGGAGTTCGAAAGTCCTTCATAGTTGTGATATAGCTTTGGTATACGACTATGAAAACAAGGGCAGGCATCATCAAGAGTATATTCGGTTCAATAAACAGAATCGTGTTCTTTCGTGGGAAGAACAGGCATCTTCGTACTACATAGAAGAAAAAGCTGAAAGAATAAAGGTTGCCAAGAAATGGAATGAGGTTAGGGACGTATACCTGGATAAAAAGAATAACAACGATGATCCACATAAGAAATCGCGTGCACTTTATGCGGAAGCAGTTAATGAAGTATTTATGAGGATTTGAGTAATATATTTATAATGAACGGGATTGCTACGATGTAGTAGTCTCGTTTTTGATATAATTAAAAGACTGATAATTACCAGAAGGATACCACCATGAGCAAAAAGAAACATCCACCAAGAGTAAAACATTACTCAGATTTGAAGCAGCGTGCCAAGGCTCTCTGTACAAATCTGATGTACGCAATATACAAGGACCAGATAAAAGAAGGATTCTCTGATGAGGAAGCCCATAAGCGTGTTGCTGAGGTTCTGAACAATAGAAGTATTCATTTATTTCCGGAGGAAGTTGCCGAGAGATACGAGCATAAGAAGAATCACTTTGCTAAGCGCCTTCAGAGAGATAATGTGCCAGCGAATCTGAACAAGATGGAAGCAATCTATCAGAAGGCCAATGAAACACTCAATGCCCTGGAGGCAAATATCTTTGATCTTCAGCATATGCAGGATGATCTTCAGAAGCTGTCCGACTACTATGGCAGCAAGCAGTGGCGAAAAGACTTTGAGGCGGATGAGCAAGGACTATATCCGGAAGATTTGAAGCGCGGCGTATTGTCTGAAGATGGTGTTTTCAACCTGCTTGATCGGAATAAAGAGATCATGGAAGTGTTGAAACCATATCTTACAGAGGATGAAACCGAAGATTAAGATGGAGACATAAGATGAGAATAGGTATTGTATCTGATACTCACGGCCTTCTCAGGAGAGAAGTGATAGAAGGCCTGCAGGGAGTCGATCACATAATTCATGCTGGGGATATTGATAAGAAGGAAGTGCTCGATGAACTTGAAAAGATAGCACCGGTTACTGCAGTCAGAGGAAATGTTGACAAGGATTGGGCAGTGTACCTTCCAGAGAAAGCACTTCTCGAATTTGAAAGTAATAAGATCTACGTGATCCACAACAAGGGAAAGGTCATCCCAAATTGTTGATGGCCTTCCTCCCAACATCAACCCGCTTATAAAAGGGAATTTAACATAGATGCACTTTCATGACTCATATAGCATGGAAGTGCTTTTTTGCATATAATAGAGTAAGTTGAATGCATGGGGATTTAGCGTAGTTGGAGGGTGCGGATATGTCGAATTTGCTTGAGTTTAGAGACAAGATGGATATGTATGACAAGGAGTCGCTTAAGCTCTTTGCCAGAGATCTTTATATTGGGAAAACTTCTCAGCTCAAAAAGGCAGATCTTATTGAAAAGATCGCAGAGATCTTTCTTTCAAAGGAAAGTCTTTTTAACCGATTGGCGATTCTGGATGAAGCATCCTTGCTTCTTTTGGAAAAAGCATATGGAAAGGTCATTGAGGTAAAACCGGATGAGCCAGTGTTTGATATGGCTTGCACATTAAACGAGATGGAACTGGCATACTTCGATGAAGACCATTATTTCTCAACGCTTACAGATGTGTGGGAGATCTATACAAAAGAGATTGCTGGTGAGGAGTTTAATAAGTACAGAGCAAGAGCTGCCTGGGTATGGATGTGCCTTAGATGGGCGGAAACCATGTACGCATACACACCGGTAGATGTTTTTCTGAAAGTAGTTAACAAGAAAAAAGGAATGCATATGGACGCAGAGGAACTTGATGTGATATATAAGCGTATCCCAGATGATCTGCTTAAGTCAGTCAAGATAGAAAATGTGCTTATTGAGAGGCTCTTTATCGGTCATATGGATTCTTTGGACAGGTTACGTAGAGCACAGGCGGATAAAGATTTTTATATTCCTACTCCTGCAGAAGTTGAGGAGTTGTTCTTTACGGGAGCTCTTTTATCTCACAAGGTGTATAAGGATATGCTGGCATTTCTTGTGAAAGATATGAAGATGGAGCGAGATGATGCGATTGACCTTTTGTATGAGCTTTGGGACAGGATCTCATGGCAGGATGATAATCCACACGATACCATGCAATGGTTCTGGGATCAGTTCGAATTTGCAAATGATCAGCAGGTGAATAAGATTGTTAGTCTGTACATGCCGCTGACAAATGGAACCAATATGCTCATTAACAGGGGATATGCACCAAGTGATATGCCAAGGCCGGTTCTTAAGCCGGGACAGATGCCAACCATAATTCCAGGAAGCAGTCATGCAGCTAAGATGCTTGCTGAGGCAGCTCCGCATATCAGGGAGATGGGATTTGGTGTTGACGTTGATGGTGAGTCAGTTGAAATGCCGGTTATGAACATGCCTATGGGTATGAATGGCCCTGTTGAGAAGACAACCAAGAAGGTATATCCCAATGATCCATGTCCTTGCGGTTCCGGTAAAAAGTTTAAGAAATGCTGCGGAAGAAACTGAAGCAGGCGATAAGCATGTGTGTGTTTGTATTTTTGACAAGGTAGGAGAAAGAGATGGGCAAAGAATTATTCATAAAGCAATTACGGCCTTATCTTTATCTTATGGATGAGGCACATGAAGCAACCGGTTATATAGTTGTAGGGAATGAAAAAGTATGCGTCATCGATACCATGAACGGCTACAATGATCTCCATAGAGTCGTGCGTGATATAACAGATAAACCCATAGCAGTCGTAAATACGCATGGGCATCCTGACCATATTTTTGGCAATGTGTATTTTGACGAAGTCTATATGAATCCTAAGGATAATGAGCTTGCTGAATCTTTTATAAATGCCCCTGAGTTTATTAAAGAATGTAAAAAGGCTGGACTGACTATGCCTGCGTTCAAACCTATAAAAGGTGGGGATGTAATAGATCTTGGTGGGAAAACGCTGGAAGTGTATGATCTTCCGGGGCACACTCCGGGTGGTATTCTCCTCCTTCTAAAGGAAGACAGGATACTGTTTACTGGGGATTCCATAAATCATCATCTGTGGATGCAGTTAGATGGGTGTCCCAGTATGGGAGATTATGTCAAAGAACTTGATAAGGTTATGTTTCTGGAGAAAGAGGCAGATCTTATTTTACACGGTCATGCAACTGATTTCGATGATATTTCTTTGATGCGTTGTCTGAGAAGTGGGGCTGTAGAGATATGTGAAGGCAAAACAGAAAATGATCTTCCATATCAATGGTTCGGAGGTGAAGCTAAGCAGCATCCGTTTAAGCTGGAAGAAGGTAAAACATATCAACAGCTGGAGAGCGTTATCTGTTATAGATGAAATCGGGTATGCAAAACACTATGTAAGATAAGGAGCAGAGTTCAATGGCCCAGAGGACGGAGGCTATATATAACGGAAAATCTATAGGAATTGAGTCCATATATACTGTCATTGGTGATAAGCAGATCAATATCCCGGAGAAACTAAATTGGCTTCGTGAGAAGAGCAAAAAAGGAGAACTGTTCTGTCCTTGCGGTTGTGGTGCCAATCTTATACTTGTAGCCGGGGATAGAAATCTTAGGGAACAGCATTTTAGGATAAAGGATTCTGATACAGAGCTTGAGTGTACGGCAGTAACTGAAGGCAAGACTTCGATAGAGTCAAAGATAGTATTGAAATGCTGGCTCGATGATAAACTTAAAACCGGGGACATAGACACCAGAGTGCCTATAAATACAGTTGATGAAAGCACTAATAGGAAGTATGAGTTCTCTTTTTTATCAGAGTCCCATAAGCTGGCCATCAGTTACTTTCATGATAGGGCAAATATCACAGATGATAAACTTGATATTCTTGATATGAATACACAGGATATCAGGATTTATTATATTGCAGATATCATGAATGGAGGTTTTGAAGATCAGTTTCCGGAATGGCTTATGAAAATAGAAAGCAGACAGGGCTATTGCCTTCTTCTGTCAATAGATGGGATTGAGTATGAAGAGGCTCGACTTGAAGCTGTATTTTATGATCAGGATATTGATGGACTATGGCGTGAGACGATTGTTACAGAAGGAAGACTCAGTGACTATTCTTTTGATGAGAATAACAATCTAATGTTTCACAGAGATAGTTTAGATACTTTATATGATAAAGCATATTATGAATTCAGAAAGAAGCAGGATTGTGAACACGACAGACGTATCATGGAGCAGGAAAAGCGCGAGGCTGAACGCCAAAAACGCTTGGAAGAAGAAAAGAAACTCCAAGAGGAATACGTGCGAAAGATAAGAGAACGTGAGGAGCAGTTGCTTCGTGAGAAGGAGGCTGCTGAGTCAGAAAAGCGCAGAGCCCGGGAAGAATTTGCCCGCAACATGGCTGCTGGTTTTGAGCAACAGGAAAATCCTATTAAAGATCCCGATGGGAACAGATGGGTTAAGTGTGAGTTCTGCGGGAAGATAGCCATGGATAGGGAATTTTCTTCATATGGTGGGAAGAATCATGTGAACCTGGGAACATGTACCGAATGCTCCAGAAACAATCCTGATGCAGCAGTACAAATTAGTATTCCACATAGGGGAAGTAATGCTAATAGATACGATCCGACCGTGTGTCCCGAATGCGGTAGCAGGCTTGTTGAAAGAAATGGTAGGAATGGCAGATTTGTTGGATGCAGTAGCTATCCTAGATGTAAATATACTCGGTCAATTCGATGAAATGAAGGAGAAGTTGTAAAAGGGATGAAATGCGAATAAAAAGAACTCTTGGAGTAATTGCGGCAGCTAGCCTTTCTGCTAGGTGAAGAAATTGATGAAGAAGCAATTTGGCTCTCAAGTTTTAAACCGGCAAGCATAGTTATTTATGAGAAAAAGGAAGCTAAAAAGCCTGAGAAAGCTGTTACTACCGCGCCGGTAGAGCTTAAGGATGCTTCTGTAGAAGATTACATAAAAGAAATCGATGTTCTCAGAGCTAAGAACAGCAAGTTGGAACAACAGAATCAGGCTCTTAGGGATGATTTGAGAAGTTATAGGGAAAAAGCCAAGTCTGCTGATTCAATGATCAATAAGTACGAGTCAGAACGTGATGAGCTGATAGCATTAAGAAGCTTTACTTATAATTCTACAAAACAGGAAGATCTGCCGGATGAAGCTGGCATTGAGCAGATGAAAAAGGCTATTTCGGGAAAGAAGATTGCAATAATTGGCGGTCATCCAAACTGGATCAGTAAGTTAAAAAAGACATTCCCAGATTGGAGCTACATACAAATAAACGAGTCATCACGTTATATTGCTGGAGAATTTGGAAGCTATGACAGAGTTTACTTCTTTACCGGATTCATAAGCCATAAGGATTATTATAGATATGTGGCGACTTTAAGGAAAGACAACGTTTCTTTTGGATATATGAATGGTGAGGTAAATATCGAAAAGAATATTGTTCAGATTTACAATGACATTATGGAGGGAGAACAATGATCAAAATTTACGGAATGCCTACATGTCCCTACTGCGATTACATTCATGAGCAGATTATAGGGCGTGAGAATGAATTTGAGTATATTAACATTGGTGAGAATATCAGAAACATGAGTGCTTTTACCAGACTACGTGATACCAATCCGGCATTCGATCATTCCAAGAAAATAGGCGATGTTGGCATACCGGCTTTTGTTCTCGAAGATGGCAGTATAACTCTTGATCCTGCGGTTGTGGGTCTTATTGAATATGGAACACCTGATGCCTGCTCAATAGAAGATCATAAAAGCGGAAGGAAAGGGTGTTAAAGATGATTTTGCGCTGGATGAAGATGGGCTTTTGCCCAAAGATCTGAAGCGTGGAGTGCTTTCTGAAGATGGCATCTACGATGCGCTTGAGCGGAACAAGGAAGTGATGGAAAGGATAAGGGGAACGAGAATGGTTAAACATGTGATTTTATGGACACTTAAGGATGAACTTTCTGCAAAAGAGAAGATGACAATTAAGCAGGGGATCAAGGAAGGCCTTGAAGGATTAAAAGGAAAGGTTCCCGGAATCGTGGATATCAAGGTCAATATCAATGGTCTTGAGTCTTCAAATGCAGACCTGATGTTGGATTCTACTTTTGAGAGCGTTGATGCGCTTAAGGGATATTCTGTACATCCTGAGCACGTAGCAGTAGCTGATTCCAAGGTGAGACCTTATACCAAGATCAGAAGCTGCCTGGATTTTGAGGTTTAAAATGAGATATATTGACTCATTTAAGTTTCCAGGAGTGGAAAATGAAGAGCAGTTTGTAAACTATATAAGAAGAACGTGCTATACCTCGTTCTATCCGTTTGGGGTGTTCGCAGAGAATGAGCTGCGGGAGCTGTCTTTTTCTGAAATAACGATTTTGTATGGAAACAATGGCTCAGGAAAGAGCACAGCCCTGAACCTTATGGCAGAGAAACTGAAAGCCGAAAGAGATACATTGTTCAACAGAAGTAGTTTTTTTGGTGATTATATCGGTATGTGTGATTTTGAGATGACACATGAAGGCAGACCTGAAGAAATCAGGATGATTACAAGTGATGATGTATTTGATTTTATGCTCAACTTAAGAGCACTGAACGATGGCGTTGACCGGAAGAGAGAGCAGGCTTTTGATGAATGGATTGAGAATAAGCATTCAAAGTTTCAGATGAAGTCACTTGATGATTATGATCAGCTCAAGAAAGTTGTGGATGCCAGATCCAAGACACAGTCAAAGTATGTTAGAGATACGATTGGAAATAACATTATAGAGCACAGCAATGGAGAAAGTGCTCTGCAATATTTCTCTGAAAAGATTAAAGATAATGGACTTTATCTGTTGGATGAGCCTGAAAACTCACTCTCGCCTCAGAGGCAGTTGGAATTGCTTGAGTTTATCCAGAATTCAGCAAGGTTCTTTGGATGCCAGTTTATAATAGCAACACATTCCCCATTTTTGTTGGCGTTAAAAGGTGCACTGATTTATGACCTTGATGAAAGGCCGGTAGATATCAAGAAGTGGACGGAGCTTGAGGGAGTAAGGACTTACTTTGAGTTTTTTGAAAAGCATAAAAACGAGTTTTGATGAGGATTTGAACATGAATGAAATGGAAATGAAAGCCCGACTTGATAAGGCAAAAGAGCTTGGATTTAAGGAAGTTACTTTTACTACCAAGCCTGAAGTGATGAAGGTTGGATACGAACTGTATAAGCGTATGGGTTTTGAAGAAGTTGGCGAGAAAGACGGAGTTGTCAGCATGAGGATGGGATTATGAGATATCTAAAATGGCTGAATTTGCTACCGCTTATTATGTTTTTCATAGTAGATAAGCTGAGAGGAACATTGATCAGCAGGTATTTATTGATAATAATTGTTGTGCTTGGAATTATGAATATGTTCCTTGCAAAAGGCATGAAAGAGTATCTTATTTCATCGCTGATGCTTGTAGTATCTACCGTAGTGGGAATGATTCTTTACACATATTATTACTACTACTTTGTCAGCGCTAATTCTGAGGCTCCAATTTTTGGTGCGGCACTCATGATGGTTTATGGCTTTATCGCGTTTGCAGTTGCCGCAGTTGGAACTGTTGTGGTGGTAATAAAAGAGAGAATGGCTGAGAAAAAGAGACAATGAGGCGAAAAGAGATTGTTATCGTAGCGATGCTAATGTTTGCATTTGTGTTTGCTAGAGTAGCTCTTTTCCCATTTGGGGCAAGAGTTGTGAGAGTACATTACTAAGAACGGAGCGAGGAAGTAGATGTTTTTTATCATGGGAATTACAGATGGCAGGAAGGATTTTGATTTCAATCAGCTGATGACCTGCGTGATCTGTGGGAAATATGGGCGCTTCAACGTGTTCATGACATATACAGTACTGTCTCTTTTCTTTATACCGACCTTTAAGTGGAACAGGCATTACTACGTGCAGACCAGCTGCTGCGGAACTGTTTATGAGCTTGATCCGGAGGTTGGTAAGATGATCGCAAGGGGCGAAGAAACGGAGATTCTGCCAAGTCATCTGACTCAGGTAAGCGGCGGAAGAGGATTCACGACCGGTTATAAGAGATGCAGACAGTGTGGATACGAGACAACAGAGGACTTTGATTTTTGTCCTAAGTGCGGAACGAGGTTTTAAAACAGATAGATGATAAAGAGATTTAAAAGCCTTCGGTATGACAACCGGAGGCTTTGTTTGGATAAATGCTGTAAACTTTATCTTTATATAATCATATATTTATCGGTATTTTACAAGCTTTTTGATATAATTATAGTGCGGTTCTATATCCAATTGAAATAAAAATCAGTCTACTCAGAACCAATAGAAAGGTGCTGCTTTGATAGGGAAAGGCGCTCTCCGTGAAAGAATAATAACTTCATTATGTATGCTGGCTATTCTGTGCTGCGTGGTCATAAGCAGCATTGTTTCTAATGCAGAATCAGATGAATATCTCATTGTTGGAGTACCTACAGATCGTTGCCCTATGTTTTACTTTGACGAGGACGCAGGGATAATTACCGGAATAGGTGCAGATCTTATGACGGCGGCAGCAAAAGAGGCTGGATATATAGCTGTTTTCAGAGTCCTGGAAGAGAAAAATCTTAAGGATGCCCTTGATAACCCGGGATATGATGTGATTATGCCATTCGGAAGTGCCATAACAAGCTCATCAGGAAATCCATCTGTTGTTTCTGATAATCTTATCCAAACACCATTTACACTTGTTACGGTTAATCAGAGTAATCTTCCTGATATGCATGAACTACGTGTTGGAATGCTTAGTTCATTGAGCGGTGCTGCCGAAACAGTTCGTCAACTATATCCAGGAATAGAAATCACCTTATATGACTCAATGCCTGAATGTGTAGAGGCTCTTCGCGCCGGTAAGGTGGATGCACTTTTGCATAATTCATATGTGTGGAGCTATGTTCTGCAGAAACCTACTTATGATGATCTTAAGGTTCAGCCTGCAGCAATGTTTTCCATGGATTTTCGAGCTGGTGCGCTGGATACAGATAAGGGACGGGAGATAATAGAACGTCTTAATACAGGCATAGATACACTTTCAGACACACAGAAACAGGCTGTTGTTCTGGATCATACTTCACGTAAGTTATACAAATATGATTTAGAAGACTATATTCATGAGTATGGTCTGATTATTCTCGTAGGAATTCTTATATTAGCTATTTTTAATATAATTGTCATAATGAAACAGAAAGCCCTGCATGCCAAGCATGAAGAAACGGTCAAGCAACTTGTTGATAGAGATCCTTTGACCGGTGTGCTCAGTATGAATGGATTCAGGAAACGTGTAGTGGAATTGTTGACGCTGCATCCGGATATTCCATATATGATCTCGTACAACAACATCAGGGACTTCAAATATATAAATGATAACCTGGGAAAAGAAGCTGGAGATGAGCTTTTGAAGTTCTGGGCATCAAAGTCTTTGGAAGTAATGAGCGATGAGGAGGCAATAGGCCGAATAGAAGGCGATCATTTTGTTGTGCTCCGTAGTATAGGTGGCAACGAAAAAATGAAAGCTGATGAGGCACAGGTTTTTGATCTGGTGCGTAATTACTTCATCGATAGAGGGAAAGAAGTCAGGGTACAGATGAGTAGCGGTGTTTATGTTTTAATGCCGGAAGATTACAAGAATCCTGATGTGGATCACTTGCTTGATTTTGCCCGTGTAGCAGAGAGAAAGGTTCGTGACACGGTCAAGGATGGATATCAGTTCTATAATCCCAGTCAATGGGAAAGAGGAAAATGGATATCTGACGTTGTTGGACATTTGAGGGTTGCCATAAGGGAAAGTGAACTTCAGGTGTGGTATCAGCCTCAGGTGGATTTTGAAACCGGAGAAGTTACCGGAGCAGAAGCGCTCTGTCGATGGAATCACACTAAGCTTGGCTGGATTCCTCCTTCAGAGTTTATCCCTGCATTGGAGGATGCCGGTTCGATATATGAGCTTGACTGCTATGTTTGGGAAAGAGTCTGCCAGGATCTGCACCGATGGAATGAGCAGGGAATACACAGATCTGTATCTGTAAATGTGTCCCGGTGCGACATACATGACAACAAGGACATTGTAGCGTATTTCTGTGACCTTCTGAGAAAATATGAACTTACAGCAGATCAGCTGAAGATTGAGATTACTGAGACAGCATATGTACAGGATTCGGAAATATTGATAAACCTTACCAAGGGACTCAGAAAGTTTGGCTTCCAGGTTGAAATGGATGACTTTGGAAGCGGATACTCTTCGCTGAACATGCTGAAAGAGGTTCCTGTGGATCGTATCAAGATGGATCTTCGATTCCTAACTGGTGATGGATGTGGAGAAAAGGGGCGTATCATCATTGAATGTATGATCTATATGGCTAAACGACTTGGTATAAAACTGATTGCAGAAGGAGTTGAAACTATAGAGCAGGCTCAAATGCTAAAAGAGCTTGGATGCACGGAGATGCAGGGATACTACTTCTATAAAGCGCTTCCTGTTGAAGAATTTGAGAAAATATAAAAGAAGAGCCTGCTAAGTAATAAAAAGGCCCGTTTTCTTAATAGAAAGCGGACCTTTTTATTTCTGTATAATCCCAGTTCTACAGGCGATTAACTCAAGCAGGAGAATTAGCTTTTTCATCTGAGGCATATATAGCCTTCAATATTATAGGTGTCAGAATTGAGCTCAATATTATCAACAGGATTACTGCGGTAAAGTATCTGCTGTCAACGATATCAGCTTTTAAACCTCTCTGAGCCACGATAAGTGCAACTTCGCCTCTGGTCATCATACCGACACCAATCTTTAACGAGTCAGAAGTGTTGTACTTAAGGAGCTTTGCTACGATGCCACAGCCTACAACCTTTCCGAGGAGTCCAACGACAACAAATGCTGCCGAGAATGCAAAGATTGTCATGTCAACAGATCTTAGGTTTGTCTGAAGTCCTACACTTGCAAAGAATACGGGGCCGAATAACATATATGAATTTATGTCCATCTTTCTGTCTATATACTCGGAGTTGTCCAGGGAGCTGAGAATAATACCTGCGACATAGGCTCCGGTGATATCAGCTACTCCAAAGTACTTATCTGCAACATAAGACATCGCAAAAGCAAGTGCCAGTCCCATGATCGGGATTCTTCTGGTATGAGGCCATTTTGCTTCTGCTTTTGACATTATCTTAAATATGATCATTCCCACAACAACCGAAAGGGCAAAGAAGGCTACGGTCTTTAAGCAAACAGCTACAAGATTGGCATTTGGATCTTTCAGACCAAGAACAGCTGTAAGAACCACGATTCCTATTACATCATCGATGATTGCGGCGCTCATGATCGTTGTTCCCACTTCTGTGGAAATCTTCCCAAGTTCTTTAAGAACCTGGACTGTTATGCTAACGGAAGTGGCTGTAAGAATAGTTCCTATAAAGAGTGCTTTTATGAACTCGGTTGATCCGGGAGTTGCAAAGCCATAGAAGGCCATGTACAGGAGCGTTCCAAGAACAAGCGGAACTCCAACACCTGTGCATGCAAGGATTGTTGCCTTCAGGCCGGATTTTTTGAGTTTGTCGATATCTGTTTCCAGTCCGGCGCTGAACATCAGAAGAATCACACCGATTTCAGCCATGCCCGACAGGAAATCACTGGGATTAACAAGATTAAGCAGTGTTGGACCTATGAGAAGACCTGCGATGATCTCACCGGCAACCTGTGGCGCATGAAGTCTTCTGGCTATCAGTCCGAATAACTTTGCCATGACGATTATGATAAAAAGATCTCTGAGTATCTGAATTGTATCCATACTTATACCTCCATCTTATTGATGCTAGGAAATGAGTATGATACTTTTTCTTCTCAAAATCAAGTTAAAAAACTATAATCATGGAGGATATTATTTTATGAAGAAAAAGTTTTTAGCGGCACTACTTGCTGCAACCATGGCATTATCAATGGTAGCATGTGGTTCAGGTACAGAAGCGCCTGTGGCAGAAGAGCAGACGCCGGCTCAAACACAGACAGCAACATATAAAGAGAGAACGGATCGTAGAAGTAAATGGGAAGAGAAGGAAATAAGCCTATGATGAACGTGATCCCTCCGAAAAGGAGGAACATTACAGAAGTAAGAAAAACAGAAAACGCTGTATTTCTGCATTCGGAATATGGCATGCTGCGGGTAATGCCTCAGGTGGGCGGTATTGTCCGGATTTCTTTTTCGGAGGACGATACATTTGCAGGAGAGCAGGGTAGTTTTTTTCAGGATTTTGCAGGTAGCCTCCCTTTTACCGTTACAGAGAGCGGGGATGAGATCGGGATCTGTACGGCGGAAGGCACCGTCACAGTAAGCAGAGCCGGCGGAGCAGTAACCTTTCTGGATTCCATGGGACGGAGCCTTCTTCGGGAAGCGCAGGATTTGCCCAGAGAACTGGAAAAGATCACGCTGTATCGCACGATCCCCACGAAGGACCTGCAGGTAGAAGAGATCCAGACCGCCGATGGGGTTAAAAAGAAGGTGAAGGCGGTGGAAAAGGAAGCCTATGGGGAGGCTTACCGCACCCGGACGTATTTCTCCTTTGCAGAGTCTGAAAGGCTATTTGGTCTCGGACAGGGCGAACACGGAGAATGGAATCTCAGGCATGTATCCTATTATGTCCATCAGGGGAACCGGAAAATCGGTATGCCTCTTTTGGTATCCACAGGCGGATACGGTATCCTGCTGAGCACGGAATCGCCGGCACTGTTTTCGGAGAACCATGGAAAAGCCTTTCTGCAGACGGAGGCAGACGCCTATCTGGATTATTATTTCCTCTTTGGAGAGGATCTGTTTCAGGTGGTAAAAAACTATCGGAGGCTTACGGGAAAGGCATCTATGCTGCCACTGTGGGCCTATGGATATATGCAGTCCAAGGAGAGGTACGAAAGCCAGGAACAGATCCTGGATACGGCGGGAGAATTTCGGAACCGGAAGATCGGAGTGGACACTTTGATCCTGGACTGGCTTAGCTGGGAGGATGGACAGTGGGGACAAAAAAGCTTTGACCCCGTGCGATTCCCGGATCCTGCCGGCATGGTGGAGCGTCTTCATGAGCAGGGCATACACTTTATGATGTCCATTTGGCCCAATATGAGCCCTAATACAGAGAATAACCGGGAGTTTCGGGAGCGGGGAATGCTTTTGCACGGAACCGATATTTACAATGCGTTTTCCGAAGAAGCCAGAAAGCTGTACTGGGAGCAGGTAGTAAGAGGGCTGGCACCTGCAGGCGTGGATGCCTGGTGGTGCGATTCCAGCGAGCCGATCTCTCCGGAATGGGAACACATCATGGAACCCTCCGACGGAGAAAAATACGTAGCCTTCAAAGAGGATGCTGCGGCAATCATGCCACTGGAAAAAGCCAATGCCTATGGAAGATACCATGCTATGACCATGTGGGAAGGGATGCGCAGCACCTATCCGGACAAACGAGTGGTAAACCTGACCCGAAGCGGCTGGGCAGGAAGCCAGAAATACGGTACCATCCTGTGGTCCGGTGACACAGCGGCTTCCTGGGAGTGCCTGAGGCAGCAGATCCGGTGCGGTCTGCAGATGGCAGCAAGCGGCATGCCCTACTGGACCATGGATACCGGAGCTTTTTTTGTCAAAGAAGGACCCTTCTGGTACTGGAAGGGGAAGTATCCGCAAGGGATCGATGATGCATACAAAAAACTGTATGTGCGCTGGCTGGAATGGGCGGCGTATCTGCCGATCTTTCGTGCCCATGGCACCGATGTGGAACGGGAACCCTGGGCCTTTGGAGATAAAGGAGATCCGGTGTACGAAGCGATCTGCGAGACCATTCGCGGTCGCTATCGCCTGATCCCCTATCTGTATTCCGTCGGCGCTGCCACCTCCATGGAGGATGGTATGATCATACGGCCACTGTTCTTCGACTTTCCGGAGGATGAACGGGTGTCCGAAATCTGGGATCAGTATATGCTGGGAGATAGCCTTATGATCTGCCCTGTTACAGGAGAAGACGACCAGCGGAGCATCTATCTGCCGAAGGGCTGCGGCTGGTATGAGATGCAAACGGAACAGTATTACAACGGAGGCCAAAGGATTGAGCTTTCCTGCGAGCTGGCGCGCATTCCGGTGTTTGTAAAAGAGGGATCGCTGATCCCTGCAAAAGAGGCTGCCGTCTGCACAAACGCCCAGAAGAATACGGTAACGGAGGTGATCGTTTATCCCGGAAGAGATGCCACCTTCCGCCTGTATGAAGATGCCGGAGACGGATACGGCTATAAACAGGGACAGTACTGCATTACCCAATTAAAATGGGATGATCGGAAAAAAGAATTCACTACCGAAACCACCGGAGATGAGCGCTTCCGGGGTGGAGAGATCCGGTACCGGGTGGTCGGATAAGGGGGTACATTCCCAAAGTATCTGCATAAAATTTCATCCGGGCATAGTGCCCGGATATTTTGAAACTTTAATTGTCGGAATGAAATATAGATGGGGAGGTTTTAGATATATGTGGATCATATTTGCATTGTTATCTGCAGTATTTGCTGCATTAACCTCAATATTGGCTAAGATAGGAATCGAAGGAGTGGATTCTAATCTGGCTACGGCCATCCGAACCGTGGTAGTGGTTGGAATGGCCTGGATTATGGTATTCATAACTCATGCACAGAGCGGGTTATCGACGATCAGCAAAAGAAGCTGGATATTTCTTATTCTCTCAGGTCTGGCTACGGGTGCTTCGTGGTTATGTTATTACAAAGCATTACAGTTGGGAGAAGCTTCTAAAGTAGTACCTATAGACAAACTCAGCGTGGTGATCACTCTGGTTCTGGCATTTGTGTTCCTGCATGAGCAGTTTACTGCAAAGTCAATTATGGGATGCATCCTGATCGGAGCGGGGACGCTGCTGATGGTAATATAATATTCAGGCATGCATCATTGGAGACATTGCGCATAGCATTATCTTCCTCATCTCAACCACGTTTAAAAATATTTATTCATGAATTCGGAACTTACTTCGATACTCTTTACCGGATCATTGTCAATCCAGTTCATGTGAGTTTCCAAAATAACTGCCATAACACCCTTTTCCTTTATGACTTCAGAAAGGCACTTAAGATTCATATTGCCTTTTCCAAGCTCTGTGGCCTTTTCTTTAAGGATGGGTGTCATATATGGTCCTTTTTGAGTGTTTCCTCTGTCATTAATATGCCAGTACTTAAGACGTGAACCGAGCTTTTCTATTATTGGATAGACGTCAGCTCCTCCGTCAGTCATCCAATATGTGTCCAGCTCAAAATTCACATATTCACCGTCAGTGTTTTCTATAATCACATCATAAGCTGTCTTATTCGTTGAAACCTTCTGCAATTCACAGTTGTGATTATGATATAAAAGCTTTACGCCGTGTTCTTTCAGAGCTTTTCCTGCAGTATTTAACCGCTCTGCCAGATTCTCAACCTCGTTTAAATCGCTATATCAAACCTGTACATTCCTGTTATAACAACTACGTCTGTGCCATAGCTTTTTGCAAGATTCGCAACTTTCTCAGGATCTGCTTCTATTGCACCGAGATTTGAATGCATACTGCTTACCTTGAGCCCGCTCTCATAAATAAGCGTATGCCAATCCTGATTACCGCTGTTTCCTATGTCCATTCCACCAAATTTTGTCAAAAGCTTTACTATAAAAGAAGATTTTTCTATCATGAAATCATTTATCTCTATATAATCATATCCGGCAGCCTTAACATGTTTCAAAGCGTCAAGCGTAGTGTCGTAATTATCTGATACTGTACCGAGCATAATCTGCTGCACACCTTTTTTTACAGTATTCTCCTGAGTATTAAGCTGTGCACTGAAATAATCAGCTATTTCTTTTCTTGTAACTTCATAAGGTCCTGCTGTGGCATTTAGATATATATTTCTTATCAAAAAGGCAATAATCATGCACAACACGGCAATTAAGACGGTGAATATCAGCGGCTTTTTTTCCTTTAACTTTCTCATTTTAGATACTTATATTTCCTTTCGGTTTATTTTTGCTTATAATATAATCATCATGTGTTGATTTCAACCGACAAATATTTTACTTCTGTTGATTTCAGAAAAGGAGTATCAATGACTGCCTCAGGAGAGACCAAGATTTTACATACAAAAGAGCGTATAAGAAATTCCCTTATACAAATGCTTGAAAATATCACTATAGAAAAGATAACTATAAAGGAATTATGTATGACAGCCGGCATAAACAGGACAACTTTTTATAAATATTATGGCAGTCAATATGACGTGTTAAACGAAATTGCTTCAATATATATATCTAAAACAACCGCTCTGCTTATGGAGAATTTAGCCGAGGATCGGAAAATAGCTGATGATTTGGTAAATGCACTTCAGTTCATAAAAGACAATGCGGATTTTTTTATCTTATTTCTGGGAAAAGATAACTTAAATCCTATATCAGATATAAGCTCATTACTACCGGATTTTAATAAATTTGTGCTGGCATCTATGCGTAATTCATCTATCACAGAATATGAAAAAAAATATCTGTCCTCCTATGTTTTACACGGAAGTGTCAAAATGATAAGTGACTGGATATCTGATGGATGCAGCCTTAGCTGTCAGAAAATGTGCAGTTTAATATTAAATGCATCTGGAAGATTAATAGGAATATGAATTGTCGTAAATGAAGGGCTGTTCCTGCAGGATAACATTTCCAATCTGTCGCATGTTTTAGGCGGTATTACTGGCGCTATTGTGGGGTACAGGCTGAACAAGAAGTGATGATGTGAGATTCGATTACGGATCGAGGAAGAAATATGCTTAGGATTGCAATCGTAGAGGATGAAAAAGAATACCAGGCAAGTCTTGTTGAGTACCTTAGCAGATATGAAAAAGACCATAACGATAGTTTTATTGTAAGAACCTTTTATGATGGTATAGATATACTGGATGACTATACATCGGATTATGATCTTATCTTTCTTGATATACATATGAAACATCAGGATGGTATGACAACAGCGAAAAAGATAAGAGAATTAGATCCTGATGTGATCATAGTCTTCATAACTGCACTTGCTCAGTATGCGATAGAAGGCTATAAGGTTAATGCTTTGGATTTTATATTAAAGCCGGTTGTATATGAGCAGCTTGTCGTTACAATGGACCGGGTGCTGAAAACATCTGATAAGTTTCGGAAAGATAAGACACTTATTGTTCTTGATGATGGTGCGAAGCGGAAAGTGTCTGTCAGTGATATTTATTACATCGAGGTAGTGGCGCATGATGTATTTGTTCATTGCAGTCTTGGTACTTTGGAGCACAAGCGAAGCACTCTTACCGCAATGGCAGAAGAATTATCGGACTATAATTTTGTAAAAGCGGGCCAGTCTCAGCTGGTTAATCTTAAATATGTTGATCAGATAAATGGAGACATAGTACGGGTTCATGGTGAGGATATTTACTTAAGCAGGAGTCAGAAAAAGAATTTTTTGGCTGCATTTGCGCAGTATGTAGGAGCGGAAATATAGATGGACGGATTCAATTTCAGATATCTGCTGGAGATGCTGATGCCAACTATTGGGCTCTGCATAGTAATTGGAAAAAGAAAAAATGGACTTATAAAGGCAATATGTTGCATTGCTGTAAGTCAGATTTTTAGCTATGCTATGATTTTGGCGGCAAAAAATGTTGGCTATGCCGGAACAGAGATCATAACCGGGATGGCAGGATATGCTTTTACTGTCGGATGGTTCATAGTTTCGTGGTTTTTTGTTGTGGCCTCAATATATTTGTGGACCGAGGTAACGTTATATGAGGCTGTATACATTTTTGCAGTTGGTTATTCCATAGAACATATCTTTTATTGCATAAGGACGTTAGTTGAGTATGTTTCAAATGGTAAAATCCTGGCAGATCAGCCTGTTATATACATGGCGTGTCTCATTGGTTCATTTCTTTTGGCTTACTATTGGTTTGCCAAGGGAACGGTGAAAAATGGCAGGTTTTATGTTGAGACGGTTACTGCTACTTCGGCAACTATCGGAATTCTGCTTATTGTATGGCTTCTTAGTCTGGTATCGGGGATTTTTGGATTTACTTATCTTCATTGCATTTATGCGATCTTGAGCTGCATTTTTATACTTTCTAACCAGCGTGCGCAGCTTATCAGGGAGAATGAAAGGGCGGAGTTTAAGGTCAAGGAGCAGATTTGGAAGGATACTCAGGCAAGATATGAGATTTCAAAAGATGCCATGGCTATCGTAAACCAGCATTATCATGATATGAAACATCAGATAAGTGCGCTGGCTAGTATGGAAGATGATGAGAAGCGGCGTGGGATTCTATCTGAGATGGAAAATGATATAGCGGTGTATGATGCAGTTGTCAGAACAGGAAATGAGTATCTGGATACGGTTCTTACAGAGAAAAAACTGATCTGCCATAGTAAGCATATTCAGATGAGTTGTATCGCAGATGGTTCACAGCTTTCTTTTATGGATGAGATAGATCTTTATACGCTGATGGGGAATGCCCTTGATAACGCGATTGAAGCAAACGAGAAGATAGCGGATACAGCTAGGCGCTGGATTTCTGTTCAGATACAGGACAAAAAAGGAATTGTTCTTGTTGAAATTATTAACCCATATGAAGGGGATATAAAGATGAATGGGGATGTTCCGGAGACATCAAAAGAGGATAAAATAAGTCACGGCTTTGGAAGCGGCAGCATTAAGGCAATCACTGAAAAATACAAAGGCCAGATGATAATAAAGACCGATAATAACAAATATCTTCTCAGGCTGATTTTTACAGAAAATGGCAACTGAATTACCGGATTTGACAAAGAAAAAGCAGGATATGACAAAACCTGCTTTTTTTATTTGCAAAATGATAATCTCATAGCACAGAAAACGCGCATTTTTTAAAGGAGAGGGTTATGAGTAAAGGAAGAAAAATAGTCGGAACAATCATACGCAGCATTCTGATAGTATTTTTGGCCATGATCATAGTTGCGTTAAATAGCATTTTACCAAACTATGCGAGAATGGTTGACAGTATGATAGGTGGTATTAATACGAAGAAGGACAATTCCAAGGTCGATACTAAGGGACTTGATCTTGAGTATAACAAAGCGGATTATACAAAAGATTCAATCAAGGAGGCAGAAGCAGAGCTTCATCAGAGGATTGCTGATGAGGGCACGATTCTTTTGAGTAATGAAGAAAGTGCACTTCCTAAAGCAGCAGATTCAGTCTTTAGCTTTTTTAGTGTTAATTCAGCGACTGTTACTGCTAATGATTCAATGACTGGCGGAAGAAGTCTTAAAGACATTTTCAGTAATGCGGGAGTGGCGTTAAATACAGAATTATTTGAATTTTATAAGGAACAGTCCAAGAACTATGGACTTGGCAGCGGCTCAATATCATATGGTGATGCAGAGGATTTCAGTATCAACGAGGTGCCGCTTTCAGTACTTCTTGAAAATGGATCAGTAATGGATTCGGTAAAAGGAACTGTGCCAGTATATTTTCTTAAGAGAGTAGCAGGCGAAGGAAGAGACATGCCAAGATCCATGTACAGCCATGCATCTTCTGAAGAGGATAAGGCAAGGACATATCTTGAGCCCGACAGCACTGAACTTGAGATTCTGTCATATCTGAATGAGAATTTTGATGAGATTATTCTTGTCAGCAATTCAAATGCAGCGCTTGATTTTGATTTCATTAAGAATTTTCCTAACATAAAAGCAGTTATCTCAGCTACAGCAATAGAGTCACTGCCATACATTTTGACAGGACAGGTGAACCCATCAGGAAGGACTGTTGATACATTTGCTTCAGATCCTCTTTCTTCACCTTCTGCTATGAACTTTGGTGACTATCAGTATTCAGACTCAAACGGGAATCTGACCAAGTACAATTATGTTACATATGAAGAAGGTATCTACGTAGGTTACAAGTATTACGAAACCAGATATGAGGATGTTGTTTTAAAACAGGGAAATGCCAGTGATTATGATTACACATCTGAGGTTGTTTATCCTTTTGGATATGGACTTTCATATACAACATTTGAGTGGTCAGACATGGATGTTTCCTGGAGTGATGATACATGTAATATCACAGTAAACGTTAAGAATACAGGATCTGTATCCGGTAAGGATGTTGTAGAGATCTACGCTCAAAGTCCATATACTCAGTATGACATTGATAATGGTGTGGAAAAATCATCTGTTCAGCTCGTGGCTTATGAAAAGACTGGGGAACTTGCTCCGGGGGAAAGCGAGACAGTAAAGCTTTCGTTTGATAAGGCACAGCTTAAAGCCTATGATTCAAGCAATGCAAAGACATATATTTTTGACGCAGGCGATTATTACATCACAGCTGCAAAGAACGCTCACGCAGCTATAAACAATATTCTTGCGGCAAAAGATGTATCATCAGCTCTTGTCAGCACATCAGGCTTGTCTTCAGAGAATGTGACTAAGGGCGGAGATATTTCTTTTGTAAGCCTGTATACTCCTGATAATGCAGATGTAGATACAGTTACTTATGCAAAAGACAGCTACTCAGGTGTAGATATTACTAACAGACTTGATGATGCAAGAGGTGAGAATACCTATCTTACAAGAAGTGACTGGACAGGTACTTTCCCAACACATGATGGAGTACCAAGTGCTCAGATAAGCACATGGGGAAATGAGATAAATGGAAGTGACGGAGTATCTTATACGTATACAAAGACTGCTTCAGAAGAACTTATAGCACAGCTTGACAGTTTTGATTCGGGAACGACGGTAGATAAGGCATCACTTTCAGAGACTAAGATTGTATACGGTGCTGATAATGGACTTAAGCTCATCGACCTCAGAGGCCTCGATTATGATGATCCATTATGGGATGATCTTTTGGATGAACTTACAGCTGAGGAAATTTATAATGCCATCGGTGTAAGTGGATATGGAATCGAATATATTAAATCTATAGAGAAGCCATATAACATAGATGCGGATACAGCGGCAGGTCTTATCTATGGCGGAACCGGGGCTATGTTCCCGAATGCAATGACACTGGCACAATGTTGGAACCCTGCCTTGGCTCTTGAGTTTGGAACGATGATAGGTAATGAGGGACTTCTTGGCGGCGCAGACGGATGGTATGCTCCTTCAATGAATATACACAGAACTCCTTTCTCCGGAAGAAATGGTGAGTATTATTCAGAAGACGCCTTCCTTTCAGGCGTAGTTGGCTCAAATGCAGCATACGGAGCTGCTTCCAAGGGTATGTATACTTACATTAAACATTTTGCATTCAATGATCAGGAAAATCACCGTGGAGACAGGGATGGCCAGTACAGTATTGCAACGTGGTTAAATGAGCAGGCTGCCAGAGAGATTTACCTTGTTCCTTTTGAAATGACAATGAAAGCCGGAAACGTGACTCTTAATTACGTTGAGAAGCAGGAAGATGGAAGTTATAAGAAGGCTTCTAAAGAGATAAGAGCTTCGCAGGCAGTCATGACCTCTTTTAACAGAGTTGGTGCTACATGGGCCGGAGGAGATTATGGTCTGCTTACCGGAATTCTGCGAAATGAATGGGATTTTGATGGCCTTGTTATGACAGATAATGCTAATACAGGTGTCTTCATGGACGGCTATCAGATGACTGAAGCGGGTGGAGATGTGAAACTTACATCGCTTCCTTCTGCAGCCAGATATAACTTTGATAAAAATGATCCTGCAACATATTATTACGCAAGAGAAGCAATGCATCATACTCTTTATACTGTAGTCAACAGTAAGGCCATGAATGGCGCCATGCCCGGAACAGTTATCAAGGACGGCACAAGAACTACTGATCATTTGGTGAGAATTGTAACTGTTGTATGCGTGCTGCTGATTGTTCTTCAGATCTATAAGATATTCAGGCTTTACAAGCCTACAGCTAAAAAGCTCGCAAAGCTTAAGGAAAAAGCTGAGAAAAAGGCCGCAAAACAAGGCAATACCTAATTGATAGATAACATAGAAAAATACCACCAGTCCCGGTCAGGCTGGTGGTATTTTGATGCGCTTTGGCAGCAGTTAAAAATGCAGTTTATACAGTGGTTACAGGTTTTCCTTGAGCAAGTTATACTTGAATATCCATTACCAAACGGAGCCAAGGTTAAATTTTTGGACGACAATGTTACATATCTTGGTAACCAGCTTGAGTCAGAGTTTGGTGGAGACAGATGTTTCGGGATTTTTGCAAATATGGATTTCATAATGGTATGCACATATGAGGCAGAGGGTGCAAATCCAGAACTTGTTCTTTATAAGAAAAGATAAGGTAAAAATGCGGAAGTAGTAGGAAGAGCGGAGTGAAAAAAAGAGATTCTGCCAATCAGGTAGAATCTCTTTCTATTATCCTGCAAGGAAGTCGCACTTCGCCTCGCAGGATGTCTTCTTTATGTTCAATTTTTGAAATCAAGCCTTCGGCTGATTTGTAGCCGATATCAAAAAGAGGGGGTTCAACAGTTGTGAGTGTTGGACGACACACTGTTGATAATTCCCTGTTATCAAAGCCAATAAGTGCAATATCCTTGCCAACCTGAATCCCGGCATCATTGCAGGCATCTATTACGCCCATGGCCATTTCATCGTTATGGGAAAAAATAGCAGTCACATGCTGCTTGATAAGTTTCTTGGTGGCGTTGTAGCCACTGTCTCTTGACCAATCACCATTTACTACATACCCGGGATTGTAGGGGATGTTATGATCATATAAGGATTCCTGATAACCTGTTAGTCGCCATCTGGTGTGAACACTGCTTACTTTGCCGGTTATGGTGGCTATTTTTTTGTGCCCTTTTTTGATCAGAAGAGAAACTGCTTCATAGGCGGCGTGCTGATCATCATACAAAACAGAAGGAATCGCAAGGGATGGAGAAATGCAGTAAGCGCATACGAAAGGAATATTGATTTCAAATATGCTTGGTACTACTCTGTGAGAATGGCAGCCAAGATAAATAATTCCATCAACCTGCATGGAACTCATGTGTGAAACTGCATTGTTTTTGATTTCTGAGTATCTATCCTTGTCATTGTCAGGATCAATACCAAGAGTGTTTATGCGAAGATTTTCCAAGAGATAACGATAACCCTTCTCTTCACAACAGGCTCCGATGCCGTCTATTATTGGAGGAGTGTTGAATACGGTAAGGTCCTCTGCAAGGATCCCAATTGTCCTGCTGAAACCGGTTTTTAGATTTCTGGCATAGAGGTTGGGATGATAATTAAGCTCCTCAGCAATTTCCAGAATTTTCCTGGTGGTCTCTTCACTTATATTTCCGGTGCCATTTAAAACCTTGGATACTGTTGCGACAGATACCTGGGCTTTTTTGGCGATGTCCTTCATATTAGACACAGTTCGTCCTCACTTCCAAAATACTAATTACAAGATAATGGTAAACGTTTTCTTAATTAAAAACAACCAAAAAATTGCTCGCAATATTATTGAAAATTGCTATTTACATATATAATGCAACAATATAAAATCCAAATTAAGGTAAACGTTTACCTTAAATGAAATTGGGGGATGAGTTAAATGAGTATCATGAGTTGTAGCGAGGACTACAGCTTTAAATATGAAAAGGGAAAACGTTAACTTTGCACACAACTAGAAGGAGGAAAAAAATGGGGGAAAAAGTTCGTGTGGGTAAAAAACGTGGCGCAAAATGCCTTGCAGCAATCCTTTCAGCCGGAATGCTTGTGTCACAGATGGCTATTGGGGTAATCGCTGCGGATCAGGGGAATCTGACCACGATTGCAAGCGCAGCTGATGAGGCATCTGAAGAATTATCTGTAGGATCGACAGACAGACAATCTGACGAATCATCAAAAGAATCATCACAAGAGACAACAGAAGAAAGAACAGAAGAACCTGGGGATGCATCAAATGAGGCAGCAGGTAACTCATCAACCGAGGAGGCTGAAGATAATGCGTCAAACAATGCGTCAGGCAATGCATCATCAGAGGCTTCATCAGAAGCATCATCCGACAGCGCATCGGCTGAAGAGTCAACAGATGCATCTACAGAATTATCATCACAAGAAGCTACAGACAGTGCATCAACTGAGAATTCTGCAGATCAGGAGGTGTTTGGAGCAAGGAAACTTGCCGAGAACTTTGATGGCGAACTATCAGAAAACGGTGGAACAATTTCTAATGAATACTTCCAGGTTTCAGTAGGCAAGTATGGCCAGATCACAACTCTTAAGCTGGTTGGAGATGAGTTTGATACAAACTATGTAATGAACGAGAGTAACACTCCTTCTCAGAATACATCAGGTCATGAATGGCTTGGAGAGCTGATGCTGGCAACAAAGAGTGGCGACGGCAGAAACTATAGGGATGAGAGAACAGCCAATTCTGGTGACATTCGTAAAATTTTTGTCGACAATGAGCAGAAAAAGATCACTGTAGTCTATGATCCTTCCCTTGATAGTAGCGTTTCCACAAAAGAGATCAATGACCTCCTTATTGTTGAAACCTATCAGCTGGTAGGAGAGAAACTAAAGTGGGACATCAGTTTAAAGAACATCACAGGCGATGATATTATCGTAGGCGATCTGGGACTTCCTCTTCCTTTCAATGAGTTCTGGACAAGAGGAGATCAGATTTATGAGACAAGATCCGTTGATCACAGCTTTGTGGGACAGAATGGTTCTTACATTTATGTAACAAGGCCAAGCGGAGCGGGAAGATTCCTTCTGATGACACCAGACCAGAATACTGATGCAGGATTTGAGTATCAGGATCACTGGCGCACTAATGAGCGTGAAAGCTATGAAGCTGCGTGGTGTCAGGATCAGTCAGGATGGCAGAACGGACTTAATGTCTTTTACATTCATTCTGATAATATCAAAAAGACTAACCGGGGATACCTGCCTAATACCAGTCTTACCCTTGGGCAGGGAGAGGAAAAGAACTACACCTTTAACTTCAGTGCAGTTCCAAATCAGGAGTCCCTTGGATCAGCCCTTTACAACGAAGGGATTATTGATGCGGTAGCTGTTCCGGGCATGACTTTTGCAAGAAATATGCCGGCCAAAATGTATCTTCACACGACAATAGATCCGGAGGATATTTCTATAGATATCAAGTGCCCGGATCAGCTTGATCTTTTTGCAGGGCACGCCTCTACTGTAAGTTCAACCCTTCCTCATCAGGGCGATGCAACAATGACCTATGAAAGGACGGTAGAAAAAGACGGTGAGCAGTATCACGTATATGATCTTAAGTTTTACGATCTTGGCCACCATAACGTTACAGTAAGCTGGCAGGATAAAAAGACAACCTTCCAGTTCTACATCATGGATGACATAGACGGGGCGCTGGAAACTCATTCAACTTTCATGGTTGACAAGACACAGCTTGATCTTCCGGGGCAGACCGGAGATAAAGTCTTTGATGACTGGATGATGGATCAGAAGACTACCAGAAACAATGTAGAGCGTGACTACTTTAATATGAGCTATTGGGGCTGGGGAGATGACTGGGGATTAACCCATGGAACGTTCCTTGCTGAAAAGAATGTATATCAGCCCAAGGCATCTGAAGTAGAAGCACTTGATGAATATCTTGATAAAGCTATTTGGAATGGT
Source organism: Butyrivibrio sp. DSM 10294 (assembly GCF_028539135.1). NCBI lineage: Bacteria > Bacillati > Bacillota > Clostridia > Lachnospirales > Lachnospiraceae > Butyrivibrio > Butyrivibrio sp. DSM 10294. The sequence continues at coordinate 67,243 of NZ_JANSWL010000042.1, forward strand.
CTCATGCAGGAACATCATAATGACTATCTGGTACATGACTTCCTAATGAATGAGCCAAACGCATCACCTACTTATAGAGGATATGCTTACCCTCATATTTATAACACCTATTTCATGATGTACAAGATAGCCAGCAAGTATCCGGATCTTGTGGACTATAAGGAAACACCTGATACATATCTTTTAAGGGCCTATAACATTCTATACGCTCTGTATTACGGGAACGGTGTAGCCTATAACTGGAGCACTGGTGTTATGGGAGAGAGCACAACACCGGCAATCATAGATGCTCTCAGAGCAGAAGGCTTTGAAACTCAGGCACGTAATGTAGAAGCAATAATGAACGAAAAATATAACAGCTTCAAACGCCAGAGATATCCTTATGGTTCTGAGTACTCATACGACAATACAGGTGAAGAAGCCGTTTACGTTCTGGCCAAGATGCAGCTCGAGGCGGGAAAAGATACAACTAATGCAGAAAGAATGTTGTCAGCTATTGACCTTAAGACAAGAGCCTGCAGAGGAACTCAGCCTATATGGTACGAATATAGTGTTCCTGTAACTAACTGCGGTGAGAACTGGTGGCAGTTCCAATACTCTATGTCCCTGGTTGGATTCTGTATGGATGACTATATCCGTTATCAGAACAATGGCCTTTCTGGTGAAGAAAAGGCAGAGGCTCAGAGACTTAGCTATGCAGCCAAGCTTGGAAATCTGACCTGTATCAATTCAGGACAGATAGATGCAGATTCTGAGAACATTGGTGCCGCAGCTTGGACCTATCAGGCTGAGATGGGTAATCTGGGCGGACAGGGAACTGGCGGTGGAAAACTCCATAATGGCTGGAGACAGATGACAGGAGAGGCTGACCTGGGATTATTTGGTGCTGTACAGATTCTTTCATCAGACGTTGCTGAGGATCCTATATTTGGACTCTTTGGATATGGCTGTGAAGTATCTGAGAATAACGGTCAGTATGTAGTAATACCACTCGATGGTCTTTATACAAAGCTTAATCTTATAAATGAAGAATTATATCTGGAACTTGAAAGAGATCAGTATACTACCGCAACCATAAGTGACAGCAAAGACGCTCTTTCTTTTACCATCAAAAACCTCGAGGAAACAGGTCACACTTCAGAAGTTACTCTATATGGTTTAAACGAAGGGGCCTACACACTTCTGGTTGATGGAGAAGCTCAGTGCGGATTTATAGTTAATTCTTCAAAGGAAGAAGTTACAGTGCCTGTACGGCTATCGGGGGCACAGCTTCAGGAAGTACAGGTAGTAGCCGGAGCCTTTGAAGGCAGCGTGGTAGTAAATGCAGGTAAAGATTTCACAGCTGATATCTATGACGAAGTAAAGCTTGCAGGAACTATAACAGATAGCAGTAATGCAGCTAATAAGATTTCTGGAACATGGACTGTTACTGCATCTCCGGAGGATGGAAGTGCAATTCTTGCAACACCTGATAATCTCAGCACTTATGTAATCTTTAGTAAGGCTGGCGCTTATGAGTTTACACTTACCGCTTCTACAGGAGAGTCAGACAGCGTAGTGGTTACTGTAACAGATGATAATCAGCTTCCTGAGCTTATAGCAGAGTATACCTTTGACAATATAAGTGGCAAAAAGATATTAAACGAAGTTGAAGGAGGCAAGGCTGCCGAGGCAGTTGGAAACTTTGCTACAGGTAATGGAAAAGATGATACTAAAGGGCTTAGTGTAAACGGAAGCAATTCAAGTGGTTATGTAAGACTTGATGAGAGCCTTTTCAAGAGACTTAATGAAAGCACCATAAGTGCTGATATTAAGCTCAACGCATCTCAAGGTAATGGGGCCAAGGTATTTAGCCTTGATGATAATGCAGGCAAAAAGATTGCTATTTCTTTTGAAAATGGAAATGAACTTGTTCTTTCAATAAATGGAACAGCCTACAAGACAGGAGTGGCTATATCCAAGGATTTCTGGAAGAATGTAGCACTTACACTTGATGGACAGACAGCAGTTGTTTACGTGGACGGCTATGAAAAGCTCAGTGAGCCTTGCACACTTACACTGGGACAGCTTTCCTCTAATCAGTCAGATTACATTGGAAGAGGAACAAATCAGACAGATCCATACTTTGATGGAATTATAGATAATTTCAGAATCTATTCTGTAGCACTGGATTCTCAGATAGCACTTGAAATTTTTGGAACCGGTGAAGAAGTTACTATAACTTCCGCAATAGCAGGAGATGTGGTCACACCGGTAGGAAAGGCACCTAAGCTGCCTACACAGGTGCAGGTTCTTTATTCAAACGGCTTGTTTGAAAAAGCAGATGTTACATGGGCTGAAATTGATCCTGAGAAATATAGCAAGGCTGGAGTATTTACAGTAACCGGCCGGGTAGCAGGATATGATGTAACAGCCACATTAACAGTAATGGTTGTAAATGGAAGCCTTGTAAATCTGGCTGAAAATGCAGTGCCTTCTGCTATTTACGAGAATAGAAATGATCTTGGCGGATGTCCGACACTTAACGACGGCTACGAGCCAACCTCCAGTAGAGATACAAGCCATGGCGCTTGGCACAACTGGGGCGGCAATAATGGCGCACAGGCATGGGTACAGTACACTTGGGAAGAGGAACAGATACTTACAGGAACTGACGCTTATTATTTCAGAGATGGAAATGGAAACTTCAATCCTGCATCAGTTAATTACTATTATCTTGATGCTGATGGAGTAACATGGAAGAATTTCACAGGCGTTGAGGGGCTTGGAGTTGAGCTAAACAAGTATAACAGGACCACATTTGATCCTGTCAAGACTACAGCAATCAGGATGATCATGAATCCACAGAACCTTGGCAGTGGCGTTATCGAATGGAAGGTTTACGGATATGGAGATGCGCTTTCAGCGGCCAAGCAGGCACTGAAAGATGATATCAAGGCTTATAAGCTGGTAAAAAAGACACATGTAATAGAAGGCTTTGATGGTCTTACAGCTGCTATAGCTGCTGCAGAAGAACTCCTCAAGAAAGAAGATGTAAGTGATACAGAACTAAGAGCAGCTGATGAAGCTATGGCTTCTGCATTTGCAAATCTCAAGGTTGAGGGCGATAACCTTGCATTTATCGCACAGCTGTCAGCCTCACATACATCCGGTTGGGAATCACTTCCTGCAGTTAACGACGGTAATCTTCCAATAGATTCCTACAACAGCAGGTATGGTCACTGGGGAACCTGGGGAAATACTTCTGCAAGAGAGTCTTTAACATATCTTTGGCCAACAGAAGTTACCTTTAATACCTCCAATATGTACCTGTGGTATGACGGATCTGAGATTGACAATGGTGGAATCAAATATCCTTCTCAGATCACCTACGAGATTATTGATGAAGATGGTAAATGGCAAAAGATTGCAACTGTATCTGCAGCAGAGCTGATTGTTGATGACTTTACAGTATCAGAATTTGAGAGCATCACTACAAAAGGCATCCGTGCTACATTTACAAAACTTGAAAGTGACAACACAGGAGTAGGTGTTCATGAGTGGCAGATAGTAAATGTGGAAAAAGAGGAGCCTGTAAAGGCGACACTTATCAGAAAATATGGTTCATACTATCTGGTTACTGAGGATGGAACAAAACTCACAGGCCTTCAGATGGTAGAGGGTTCTTATCGCTACTTCAAGGAGCCAAAAGGAACAATGGCTATAAGCCAGTTCGTAACAATTGATGGAGAGACATACTATTTTGACTCAGAGGGACGAATGGTCACAGGATTTATGACCAAGTGGACATGCACCTATTATTTTGATGAAAAGGGCGTTCAGGTCACTGGCAGAGTTTATGAAGTAGAAGGAGAGAAGTACTACTTTAATAAAAAGGGACACAAGGTAGTAAGTTCCTTTGTTGACCTTGAAGATGGAAGACATTATTTTGATTCAGAAGGTCATATGGTAATAGGCAGAACTATTACAAAATGGTTTAAGAAGTACACCTTTGATGAAAACGGAGTGCTTATTAACTAAAAAATATGAAGGGGCATTGGGCATGGAAAAAGAAATAAGGCCATTGAAACTTCAGCAGGTAAAAGTCACTGATCCTTTATTCGGGCATTATATCAATAAAGTAAGTGAAGTCATGCTGGTTCATCAGTGGAAAGCTCTAAATGATGAACTGGAAGGAACTGATCCTACGGGATGTATCAAAAACTTCCGTATAGCTGCCGGACTACAGGAGGGAGAACGGCAAGGAGTAGTTTTTCTTGATACTGATCTATATAAGTGGATAGAGTCAGCTGCCTATTGCATTGCAATAGGTAGCGGGACTCAGTTTGAAGGTAAAATTGATCAGGTGATCGATATTTTGGAAAAGGCTCAGGAAAAAGACGGATATTTAAATACTTACTTTCAGATAACAGCTCCGGAAAAGAAATGGACCAACCTGGTTGAGGGACACGAATTATATACCTCAGGACATATGATTGAGGCAGCGGTTGCTTATGCACTGGCCACCGGTAAGGAGAAATTTCTTCAAATTGCAATTAGGAATGCTGACCTTATTTGCAGGGTATTTGGAACAAAGAAAGGACAGATTCCCGGAGTTCCGGGGCATGAAGAAATTGAGTTGGCTTTGATCAAGCTTTATAGGTGGACCGGGGATGACAAGTACTTAAAGCAGGCTGATTATTTTGTCAGGCAGAGGGGAACTACACCCAATTATTTGCAGAATGAGATTGATGGCAGAAAAGGCCCGGAGTTCTTTCCTGAGTTCAGAAACTATTCCATGAAATATGCACAGGCAGAGAAACCTCCGGTAGAACAAACTGAAGCAGAAGGCCATGCCGTAAGGGCAATGTACCTGTACAGTGCTATGGCTGACCTGGCTGATTGGCAGCAGGATAAAGAAATGGAAAAAGCCTGTGACAGACTATGGGATAACATGGTAGGCAAGAGAATGTACATTACCGGAGGAATTGGTAGCAGCGGATTTTTAGAGTGCTTTACCACAGATTACGATCTGCCTAACAGTACAAATTATTGTGAGACCTGTGCTTCTGTTGGAATGATGATGTTCGGACAAAGGATGGCTGCATTAAAGAAAAATGCAAGCTATTATGATACTGTTGAAAGAGTATTGTACAACACTATTTTAGCAGCTATGAATCTTGAAGGGGACAGATACTTTTACGTAAATCCATTAGAGATGGTTCCGCAGTTTTGTACTGAGAACACCTATATGGATCATGTCAAATCTACCAGACAGAAATGGTTTAATGTAGCCTGTTGTCCACCCAATCTTGCAAGGACTTTTGCTTCTTTATCACAGTATTTATACTCCTGTGACGAAAAGGGCATTTTCATTAATCAGTTTGTATCATCTACAGTTTTAATAGATGATCCGGGGCAGGAAATATCTGTGGACCTTAAGTCATCTCTTTTGACAGATGGAACAGTAGATATCAGTATTTCAATTCTGCAAGCTGCAGATATCAGGATAAGAGTTCCTGCCTATGCCAAGGATATGACGATAGTCCTTGATGGTGAAAAGCTTTCCTATGAAGCTGAAAATAATTATGCCGTAATTTCTCTTGAGGGTGGCAAACACACAATCGAGCTTAATATGGGAGTTCATCCAAAATTTGTGGCAGCAGACCACAATGTCAGGGCTGATGCAGGTAAGGTTGCTGTAATGCATGGACCTATGGTCTATTGCCTGGAGGAGGCGGACAATGGACAGAACTTATCTGACATTTACGTGGACACTGATGCTAATCTGCTAAAGGGCAAAGCTTATGAAGAATTCCCGGGAGAAGTACCGGCGATAGAGTATGAGGGCTACAGGGTTAAGAGTGTTGGTATTGAAGATGGCAGCCTTTATGGAGAGGCAAGATTTACTAAAAAGCCTGTGAAGATCAGAGCTGTTCCCTATGCTTTTTGGAACAACAGAGGTATTGGAGAGATGGAAGTCTGGCAGAATATTTCTATCTAAAGATAGAACATTACTGCTGAAAAATAATTTTCTAAAGGAGGATATTTCAAGTATGCAAAAGAAAAGATTGTTGAGCATGGCATTAACTGTTGTTACTACTACGGCAATGTTGGTAACAGGTTGTGGTGCAAGTTCTCAAAGCGCACAGGGGGAAGCGCAGGACACAACGCAGAACGCAGTAGAGACACCTAAAACAGAGACAGAGACACCTGTTTCAACTAGTGAGAGCACTGGAGAAAAGGTACATATTACCTATGCTCAGTGGGGCAATGAGACAGAGACTGCTGCAACTCAGGCGGTGGCTGATAAATTCAATCAGTCTCAGGATGAAATTGAAGTAGAAGTAATCAAGATTGACCATGATACCTATGTAACCAAGTTAAATGCAATGGCTACAGCAGGAGAACTTCCTGATACAGCCATCATGAGCGAAGCCGGAGTATTAAAATTTGCAGAGAATGGATTACTTGCAGACATCAGCTCAATGTACGGTGAAGGCGATTCCAAGCCTCTTGATTCCATAACCTTTAAATATCAGGGAACACCTGTGGCATATTCAGCAGCTAATGAGGTACTTAACCTTTGGTACAACATAGATCTTTTGGAAGAAATATGTTCCAAGCAGGGATTAAATGTTGCTGATTTCACACCTCCGGCAAGTGCAGACAGTGCATGGGACTGGGATACATTTGTTAAGATAGCTCAGACTCTCACAGTTGATATCAACGGTAATAACGCATTAAGTCCAGACTTTGATCCGGCAAACGTTGATGTTTACGGCTGTACAGTTAACACTCTTCCATGGCAGCTTGAAGTATGGGCAAAGAGTAATGGTGGCGGATATTATAGTGCTGACGGCAAGGAATGTACTATCAATGACGATGCAACAGTAGAAGCACTGCAGAAAATTGCAGACCTTTCAGATGTGTATCACTGTGCACCTCCTGTAACAAGCGCAGCTAACGCACTTGAATCCTCACTTGGTTCCAAGAAGGTTGTTATGGCAACAGATGGAACCTGGAATGTAGGAACCTTCCTTGGACCATCTGCAGATTTTAAATATGGCGTAGGCGTTCTTCCTTACATGAAGGAGAAGGTTACAATTTGTACTGGCGGACCAAACGTGGTATTTGCTACAACCAAGCACCCTGAAGAAGCTATGACATGGCTCAAGTGGTACTACCAGGAAGAAAACAGCTGGTCACTTATTGAAGCAGGAACATGGATGCCTATTCTTGATAAGTGGTACACAGATGATGAATTTACAAATAAGTGGATTGATAACCCTAATTATCCTGACCATGATATGTACAAGAGTGCAGTAGTAGACTACGCAAGAGAAAATTCTCAGTCAACAGCATGGTATTATATCAACGCAACAGATGAGTTCAATGCAACACTGGATTCTGCATTCTCAGCTGTTTGGTCTGGTGATCAGACAATGAAAGAAGCAATTGATGAGTATTACGATGAGTTAAATGATATTTTCAGTACAAATAATTAATATTTGATATAGTGCCGTGCGAAGACAGTTCATGTAACTTTTGAAACATGGTCAAAAGTGCAGTGTAACTGTCTTCGCCGGCGTTGATATCAGGGGAGAGGGATTATACAATGGAAGTTGCGGGGATATATAGTACAAGCGAGGCGAAGAGTATGAAAAGAGCATCCGGCAAAAGAAAAATACGTACTTCTCAGTCCAAATATAATAGAAAAGAGGAAAGATGTGCCTATTTGTGCCTGATTCCGGCATTCCTTGGAATCACCTTTATAAGTTATCTTCCTACCATAGCAGTGTTTGTACTTAGTTTGTTTAGCTATAATGGTTTGTCCACCCCTGAATTTGTGGGTCTGGATAATTACATTAGGATTTTTACAAAAGATGTGTATTTTGCAAGTGCTGTAAAGGCAACGCTTTTGTATGCATTTTTGGCAGTTATCGGCGCGGTTATCTATTCTCTGGTGATAGCACTTATTCTAAACATGGATATTTTTGGAAGAACTATCTTCAGATCTATTTTCTTTATACCCTATCTGCTACCGGCAATAGGTGTTTTCAAAGGCTGGCAATGGCTTTATGAGCAGAACTATGGACTCTTTAACTTCATCTTCAGAATGCTGGGGATTCCACCCCAGAGATTTTTGGACAGTCCAAGGCAGGTAATACCGGCCCTTGTTCTCATCGCAGTATGGGCCAGCGGAAATCTCATAGTAATATTTCTTGCAGGACTTCAAAATGTACCTACAGTGTACAAGGAAGCTGCTCAGATAGATGGAGCCAACTCATGGCAGAGATTCTGGAACATAACTATTCCATGCATCAAGCCTATTATTTTTTATAATGTATTGACTGCTCTTATCACACATCTGCAGGTAGTTAATCCGGCTCTAGCCCTTACAAATGGCGGACCGGCCAAGAAGTCTATGTTTTTATCTTATGTTATCTACATGTATGGATTTGAAAAAAATAAGCTTGGATATGCAGCAGCTTTTTCAGTTATATTCTTTGTTCTGGTAGGCATTTTTACAATAGTATTATTTGTAACTCAAAAAGATAGCATTTTTAGCGATGAAGCATGAGAAAGGGGGAGCAGACATGACAGGAAAAGAAAAAAGGAAACTGGCAAACCGCTCAGTTGTAACATTGATTGCCTTATTTTTTGCATTTCTGACACTCCTTCCAATATGGTGGATATTCAGATCTTCACTTATGAGTGTTGCGCAGGTCAACGCTTATCCGCCATCCTTTATTCCAACAGAGTGGCTATGGTCCAACTACACCAAGACCCTTCAGACCTTCGAATACTGGACATATTTTAAAAACACCTTTTCAATTATCATTCCGGCTGTGACATTTGGTGTTATTACTGCCATCTTTTGTGGCTACGCCTTTGCAAGACTAAGGTTTAGAGGCAAAAATCTTATATTTAAGATATGTGTCAGCACAATTCTTCTTCCGGGCATGGTTACGCTGATTCCACTTTATATTGCGTGGACAAAATTCTTTGGACTTGGTGACACATATTGGCCTCTGATCCTGCCGTTTTTAACAGGTGGAGGATTCTTTAACATCTTCCTGATCAGGCAGTTCCTTATGACAATCCCCAGGGATCTTGATGAAGCTGCATCAATAGATGGGGCCGGCCGCATGAGGATATTGTGGACAATTCTTGTTCCTGCGATCAAGCCGGCAGTAGTTGTTGTTGGAATGATGTTATTTATACAGATTTGGAATGATATGCTCCAGCAGATAATCTACATTAACAGTATGAGCAAGTTTACTTTTGCCATTGCACTCACCAATTTCACAGGCTCTTTTGGAACAAACTGGCCCATGGCTATGGCAGCCACTTTTATGACTATTCTGCCTGGTATAGTAATCTATATATTTGGGCAAAAGAGCTTTGTAGAAGGTATAGTACTGACCGGTATGAAAAACTAATATATAGGGGAAAAAATGAAATACTTGAATCGTTTTATGAAATGGTATCTTGGAGAAAACGATGTGGAAAAAGAGCCGCCTAAGGACGGCTTTTTCCGCATCTTATATCTTGTTGTTAATTTTCCGGGAAAGCTGCTCATGATAAATATAGTATTTATCATAAGCTGCATTCCTCTAATCACAATACCGGCTGCATGGACAGCACTTTGCGCCTTTACCGGCAAAATGTTTCTGAAGGGTTATGACTTTACCCTGGAGGACTATCTTGCAGAATTTAAAGATGGCTTTATTAAAAAGCTTGTCTTGGGCATCATGGAGTCTGCAGTCATTTTCTATGGCTATTATCTCATGAGCCTTGCGGGAAACTTTAAAGCTGTCTCTGACAATACTTCATATGTGATCATCATGTGTGCCGGCTGCGCAATATTTGGCATAGGCATTCTTTTTGCATTATGGACTTTTGTATTGGCTGCTCATCTGCGTCTTGGATTGTCAGGAATAATTAGAAACGCAGCCATACTCCTTATTCTGGAGTGGAAGAGCGGCCTGAAGCTTATTTTATATACAGCAATTTATCTGTTCATAATACTTGCTCTTATGCCGTACTCAATTCTTGTGCCAATGATCATTGGTAATTCTTTTTATGGCTTGATCTCTTGCAGCATAATATGTCCGGTGATAAAGCGGAGAATTACTGATCCTTATGAAGAAGCTGGTAATTAGGTAAAAAGTTGTTGGCAGCTAACAGAGCGATGTCTATACTGACAACTAATAATCTTGGAGGAATCGGAAGATAAAACGACAACGGATAGTAAAGTAAAATCTGATATTGGAGATGGAACCCCAAATACAGTGGTTATGAGAGAAATCTTGTAGCCGCTATTTTTTTACAAAACAATAACTTGACACTGTGTCAGAATGCTGATACAATTCATATTGACACGAAGTCAGAATAAAAAATCAGGAGACAGATATATGCCAAAAGGATCACCGGAAAGAACCGCAGCAAGAAAAGAAGAAATCATAAGTGCCTGCGAGAAGCTGTATCAGACCATGAGCTTTAAAGATATCACTCTTAAAGAGATCGGGAATGAAACATCCTTCTCAAGACCGACAATATATAACTACTACCAGACAAAAGAGGAAATATTTTTGGCCCTTTTTGAGAGAGAGTACATTCGCTGGAATGAAGAATTACAATCTATTCTTCAGGAAAATGAGAAGCTTTCCAAGGAGCAGCTTGCAAACAAGCTTGCATCATCCATAGCAAACAGGCAGCAACTGCTAAAACTTCTCTCCATGAATAACTATGATATGGAGGAAAACAGCAGACCTGAACTTCTTACATCTTTTAAGGTAGCTTATGGCGAGTCCATGAAGAATGTATGCAGGATAATCACAAAGTTCTGTCCGGAGAAATCGGTGCAGGAGATTCAGGATTTTATATATGTATTCTTCCCTTTTATGTTTGGTATTTATCCTTATACCGCAGTAACGGATAAACAGAGGGAAGCCATGAAACAGGCAAATGTGGACTATGTATATCAGTCCATTTTTGAAATAACAAATAACTGTCTGCTAAAGCTTTTATAAAGCGAGGCAGACTAATAAAAACACTAATTTCAAGGAGGAAAACTAATATGGCAAAGAACAATATTGGAGCAACACTTGCGTTATATCCATGCCCTGTGATCGTTGTTGGGGCAATGGTAAATGATAAACCTACATGGACTCTTGTTGCACATGCGGGAACTGTGGCACACAGTCATCTGATGGTATCGTTGGTACAGGCACACTATATCAATAAGGGAATCCGTGAGAATAAAAAGCTTTCCGTAAATGTGGTAGATGAATCATGGCTTTCAAAAGCGGATAAGATGGGAACAATCAGCGGAAACAAAGAGGATAAGTCTGAGGCTTTTGCATGGACAATGGGCGAAAACGGAGCACCTATTATTGATGAAGCCAAGGTTTCTATCGAGTGTGAGGTTGATGGTAACTATGAACTTGAAAACTTCGACCACTTTATCTGCAAGATCCTTGCCACCTATGCTGATGAAGCAGTTTTAAACGAGCAGGGCAAAATCAACTATCATACCTTTAAGCCGGTATTGTTTGAATTCCCGACCTATGAGTATTTCGTTACCGGAGAAAAGGTCGGAAACTGTGGAAAGATGAACTGATTTTTCAAGTCTCTGGCCTACAAAGGTCAGAGGCTTGTTTTATATAAGAAGAAAGGACAAAAATGACAGGAAAAACTTTAGTGGCTGTTTTTTCAGCAAGCGGTGTGGGAAGAAGTGATGAAGAACTTCATAAGAATGTAAAGGGTGATGTGAAGTGGGAAAAGGGTACACAGATCAATCGCCCGGATGAAGCCATCATTAAAAAGTGGCTTGATGAAGTACTGTAAACGGAAAGGAGTCAGGCAATGAAATATACAAAACTTGGAAATTCTGATTTGAATGTATCCCGTATCTGTATGGGCTGTATGGGATTTGGTGATGCCCAAAAAGGACAGCATAGCTGGACGATTGATGAGGAACATTCCAGAGAAATTATAAAGAGAGGTCTTGATCTTGGAGTTAATTTCTATGATACGGCGATAGCATACCAGAGCGGAACCAGTGAGCAGTACGTAGGACGTGCACTTAGAGATTTTGCAAAGCGCAAGGATGTGGTTGTTGCTACCAAATTTCTTCCGAGAACACCGGAAGAGATAGAAAAGGGAATTACCGGTCAGCAGCATATAGAAAATATGATAAACACTAGCCTTCAGAATCTTGGAATGGACTATGTGGATCTGTATATCTATCACATGTGGGATTGGAATACAGATATCTACGATATCATGGATGGCTTGAACCGTATCGTAAAAGCAGGCAAGGCAAGGTACATCGGCATTTCAAACTGCTTCGCATGGCAGATTGCAAAGGCTAATGCTCTGGCAGAAAAAGAAGGATTTGCTAAGTTTGTTTCAATCCAGGGGCATTATAATCTGATCTTCCGTGAAGAAGAGCGTGAGATGGTGCCTTATTGTGAAGAAGAGAATATCGCACTCACTCCGTACAGTGCGCTGGCAAGTGGAAGACTATCCAGAAAGCCCGGTGAGGGAGATACCAAGAGAGCTGCTGAGGATGCATATGCAAAGTTTAAGTATGATGCTACAGCGGAGCAAGATGCTGTGATCATAGGTCGTGTAGCAGAGCTTGCTGAGAAACACGGTGTTACCATGACGGAAGTATCACTGGCATGGCTTCTTACCAAAGTGACATCGCCGGTAGTTGGAGCGACTAAGCTGCATCATATAGAAGGGGCTGCAAAAGCGGTGGATTTGGAACTGACTGACGAAGAGCTTACTTACCTTGAAGAGCCATATGTGCCTCATCCGCTTGCAGGAGTCATGGCACAGAATAAAAGAACTGATGCATCAAAGAAACATGTTTGGACTACAGGTACACAGAAAATATTAGGAGGCGAGAAATAAGATGGCAGAAAAAATCGTACAAACCGCAGGAAGAGAGCAGCTTGGAGAATTTGCACCAATGTTCGCACATTTAAATGATGACGTATTATTTGGTGAGGTATGGAATGAAGAAGCCATTGATGTGAAGACCAAATGTATTATTACAGTGGTTTCGCTTATGGCTTCAGGCATCACAGACTCATCGCTTTCGTATCACCTTCAGAATGCAAAGGCGCATGGTGTAAGCAAAGAAGAGATAGCTGCAATCATAACCCATGCTACCATGTATGTAGGATGGCCTAAAGGATGGGCGGTATTTCGTCTTGCAAAGGAAGTATGGAATGAAACGACGGAGGCTGACGCAAAATGAAGAAAAAGATGGCAGTACTTGCAGCTGTTTTGTTAGCTGTTGGTCTTACGGCATGTGGGAATAACGAGGGTCAGGCAGCGAGTGATACAGCTCAGACTATACAGGCTGAGAGTTCACAGGAAACAGAAACTGCGAATAATACTGAAGAGGAAGCACAGCAGGTCGTGACAAGTGAAGCTGCTTCAAACACAAATGATGAAAGTGCGGATGATACTTCTTCGGAAGAGACTGGTAGCTCCAAGGAAAACAGTGGTGTTCTTGTAGTATATTTCTCAGCAACCGGAACCACAAAGGGTGTTGCGGAAAAGATTGCAGGAATCACAGATGCAGATACCTATGAGATAAAGGCTGCACAGGAATATACAGATGCAGATCTAAACTGGAACGATTCAAACAGCCGCTCAACTAAGGAACAGAATGATTCAGCGGCAAGACCTGAGATTGGAAGTGATGCGATATCTCTTGATGGATATACAACAATCTATATTGGATACCCTATCTGGTGGGGAGAAGAGCCGCGCATCATGGATACATTTGTGGAGAGCTACAGCTTTGATGGCATTACAATGATACCTTTCTGCACCTCAAGCAGCAGTGGAATAGGAAGAAGTGGTCAGAATCTTGCAGATAATGCAGGAAGTGGTACATGGATTGATGGAAAGCGTTTTGGCGCAGGAGCATCTGAGGATGAGATCAGATCCTGGATAGATGGCATGCAGTAAAGAAAGAGTGAGGAAGTGAGGACGAGAACATGCAGAGAAAACAAAATATCATGTTAAAAAGAATAGTGGATGTCTGTATGACCGTCCTCTTATTATGTCTGATTTGAAAAAACATCTGTTGACATGAAGTATTCTGAAGTATAATATATATCAAAATGATATATCTAATTGATATATGCGAAGGAGTGTTCAATGAAGCGTCAGACAATAAGAAGAACGATTATTTTCATGTCATTCCTGCTGTTTCCAATAACAGCGTGGTACTTTTCACCATACCTGATAATCATGGCAGCATCAGAACATATCATGAACGGAAGCTTTATAGTCTTTATGAGCTTGCTTATTTTTTCGGTGTTCTTTGGACGTGCCTTTTGCGGATATCTCTGTCCGGCAGGAGGGCTACAGGAATGTGTAGCAAGATGCAATGATAAGTCCGCGAAGCAGGGCTGGAGGAATAAGATTAAATACGTTATCTGGATACTGTGGATCTCCGCTATAGTTGTGACTTTCATCCTCGGGAAAAACCATGTAACCATAGATCCGTTTTTCATGACAGATCACGGTATTTCAGTGACAGAAATACATAACTATATTGTCTATTACGGAGTACTTCTGATATTGGTTCTTCCGTCACTGATACATGGAAGGAGAGCAACATGCCATTATCTTTGCTGGATGGCGCCATTTATGGTGATCGGGAGCAGCATAGGTCGTTTTCTTCATGTCCCCCAGCTTCATGTTGAAGCATCTGCAGCGGACTGTATTTCATGTAACAGGTGTTCAAGGGCTTGTCCAATGGGGCTTGACGTCGCACATATGGCAAAGGAAGGCAGCAATTCAAAGTGCACCGAGTGCATATTGTGCGGAGCTTGTGTTGATGAATGTCCGAAAAAAGTTCTAAAATACTGTTGGAGGTGGAAATAATGGCCAAAGACAGAAAGATAGACATGGTGATTCTGGGCTTGTTATCCCATGATGATCTGACCGGATATGATATAAAAAAACAGATCGACGGAAGTATAAGGTTCTTCTGGAAGGGAAGCTTTGGTAGCATTTATCCCGCTCTTGCGGAACTGGAAAAACAGGGCAGCGTAAGGCGTCTTAAGGGTAATGACAGTGGCGGCCGGGAGAAGATCATTTACAGCATTACCGGTCAGGGAAAAGAGATACTCAGAGCATGGGTAAGAGACGAGAAGGCAAGCAACGATCTTAAATATGAGACTTTGATGAAACTGTTTTTCGGAGGGGTTGAAAGTAAAGAGACAGCACTTAGGAATATAGAAGTCTTTGAAGAACAGATAAAGGCTGACCTTAAGGTATTACAGGTATATAAGGCTAATATTGAAAAAGCACTTGATGAAGAAGATCATGTTTATTTCTATCTTACGATACTGTTTGGAATAGAAACCTATGAGGCATATTTGAAATGGTGCAACAAAGCAAGAAAGGTTCTGGCATGAAAAGGATTATAATTTATTTCTCATTAGAAGGTAACACAGAGTATATAGCAGATGAACTGGCAAAGGTACTTCCAGCAGATAAATTAAAACTTGTTCCAAAGAAAGCGTATTCGACCAGTGGATTCTCAAAGTTTTTCTGGGGTGGGAAGAGTGCTGTTATGGCAGAAAAGCCCGAGCTTGAGGCATACGATCTGGACGTGTCAGCTTATGATGAGATTATTTTTGGGTTTCCTGTTTGGGCAGGAACGTTCACGCCTCCGCTTCGGACGTTTATTTTGGAGAATAACGAGAACTTGAAAAATAAGACTATAGCTGCATTTGCCTGCCAAAGCGGTTCCGGGGCAGAGAGAGCTTTTTCTAAGCTAAAGGACTGCATTGGAATCACCAGCTTTGCCGCGACTGCGATTTTCATTGATCCGAAAGATAAACCTTCAGAAGATAATACGCATAGACTCAGCGAGTTTTGTCAGATGCTATAGCAGAATTTTAAGTAGTGTAAAACAGACCTATATCCGTATAAAGGTAGGTCTGTTTTTGGTTTTAAGATAATATGAAATCAGGAGAAATAAAGAGGAGAATGATGATAAAAACAGAAAGAATAAAGATATATCCCGCTAGTAGAGAGCAGATGGAAAGAATAATCCAGGCGGAAAAGGATGATGAGCTTAAGAAGGCATATGGTGAAATGCTGGAGGGGTGCCTTACGCATCCGGATCAGTGGGACTGGTATGCCATGTGGATGATTGAAAAGACAGATGGAACACATATCGGAGATCTGTGTTTCAAGGGGCTTGAGGAGAAAAATCCTGAAATCGGATACGGAATTTTAGATGAGTTTCAGGGACATGGCTATGCAACAGAGGCTGTGAGCCTGGCAATAAAATGGGCATTTGAACATCCGGAAATAGTGGCTGTTGAGGCAGAGACAGATCCTGACAATGCGGCGTCGCAAAGAGTGCTGATGAAATGTGGATTTGTAGCTAATGGAGAAATTGGAGAAGAGGGACCCAGGTTTATTGTTTATAAGGAGCAGGGCAAATGAATTTCAAGAAATTTGTAAAATCTATCCGCCAGATAAGTGGATGATAGAAGCCGGACACCCGCCGGTGAAGGCATGGTACAAGATACAGGATATGGCCTATGAAAAAAAACTTATAAAAGAAGCGTTTATCGGTCCTTGTAAGGTGATGTTTTTTGATATATGGTCAGTAGTTTCTTTATATGAAAAAGAATTAAAGCGCGATCCATATGGACTATGGGGGTTACGGAGATGATTTTGGAGGAGCGAACTATTAATCTACAAATTGATGTGATTGAGCCATTTGACAGAATAATTGCTGTAAGATGGCTCTTTTTTCTGATATATTAGAACTATGTCATCGTTGGCGGAGGGAAAAATGGTATTTGGGGAAATATCTATTAAGGATAAGCTTGGAAGAACAATAATACTTAGAAATGCCAGACCGGAGGATGCTGGAAGATGAAATTAATAATATTGAGTGGCTCTTTTTTGATGTTGGCTCAACTTTGGTAAGTGAAGAAAAACCTTTTTTTCATAGGCTTCATGAAATTGCTGAAGTATGGGATAAAAGCATTGTTCCGGATGATCAGTATTTATATAAAAGGCCAGAATACAATTGTGACTAAAGGAAGTAAATCATGTATCTGTATCATTACTATGATAAACGCACAGGCCCATGCAAGCGTATAACGTTATTACCTGATGAGGAATCAAAGGCCTTGCTGGATCAAATCCGTCTTGAGAGACCTGATTCGATGTGTGCCAAAAGAGATGACTCATATGTTGATAAGAGAAAGAAATGTGAGGCAAAGCTGAAAGAAGCATTTTTAGCTAAAGGAGGACTCATAGAGATAGATAGTCCGTACTATTTTGTTGTTGAGCATAGTCCGTGGCTTTATTCATGGTATGAGCAGCCGGATTTTATTAAGATTCCTGCTTCAGAGATAGACCTTCGATATGTTTCTTTTACGTATGGTGATTCAATGCCGACATTTGCAGTTCAAGACGGTAAGGAATATCGCGGGCAAGTATACACTTATGATGAAATCCTTAAGATTATCGATAAGTATGGTTTGCCGCAGAATTGGAATGATGATGGTGCCCATGGTCCGGAACGCTATATAGAGGTTCATATTTGGAAAAAAGATTTGATGGAGAAAGTTAATGAGTGAGTTGTGGGATGTATACACGATAGACAGGAAACTAATCGGAAAGACCTGCATTCGCGGTGAACAGGGGAAGCTTGCTGATGATGACGAAACTAAATGGATAGTTATTCCTTGCGATGAAAATGGAACTGTGAGGAGTGATATCAAGATTCCAAGTAGAGACGAGATATATGCACAGATTGCATTTCAGGAACAATTTTACAGCGGAGTTTTGGTGGGAATATGAAGCTAAGGGAATATTTACATTCTAAGGATTTCGACAATATTAAAAGCTGGATAGATGATGAAAGGACACACGCTATGTGGTGTGCAGGCCGCTTTGAATATCCTCTTGAGAAAGAAAACTTTGAAGCGGTTCTTGAGGATATGCACTCGAAGTGGGGAGATACTCCGTTTATTGCAAGCCTTGATGACGGCAATAATGTGGGTTTCTTTTGCTATTCATTAAATGATGAGACTAAAGAAGGCATGCTGAAGTTTATTGTGGTCAATTCATTGCTGCGTGGAAAAGGTGTTGCAAAGGAAATGCTTGAGCTGGCATCGCAATATGCTTTTGAAGAAACAGGAGCGAAAGCACTTCATCTAAATGTCTTTTCCGAAAACATCAGAGCAAAGAAGTGCTATCAGAAGGCTGGATTTACTGAGTGGAGTGTTACAGAAAATGCATTTTCTTATAAAGATGAATCCTGGGGAAGATGCAATATGTTCAAGATGCTTAATGGAATGATCAGAGAGGTTAAGCGGGAAGAAATCTCTTTATGTGCAAATATTATTAAAAAGAGTTTTAAGACTGTTGCTGATGAATATGGTTTTACAGAGGAAAATGCTCCGAGGTTTACTGCATTTGCAACTACCGATGAGAGACTATACTGGCACATGGATGGCGAGCATAGACCGATGTATGTGTTTGAGGTAGACGGTGTACTGTGCGGATATTACTCGTTACTCCTTCAGGATAACAATGAGTGCGAGTTGAACAATCTTGCTGTATTACCAGAGTACAGACATAAGGGAATAGGGAAAGAGCTATTGGAGCATTCTTTTAAAATCGCCCGAAGCAAAGGCTGTAGATTGATGAATATCGGAATAGTAGAAGAGAATACGCGGCTTCGTAAGTGGTATGAGGATAACGGAGCTGTTCATGTGGGGACAAAGAAATTTGATTTCTTTCCATTTACATGTGGTTATATGAAAAAAGAACTGTAGATTATGGAGGCGTGTGTATGTGCGGAGTATGTGAAAGAATTAAAGAAACAAAAGCAGGGGACAATCCATTTCTTGTAAAAGAACTGGAAACTGGATATGTGGTAATTGGGGATTTCCAGCATTTTAAGGGATATACATTATTTTTGTATAAAGACCATGTTGTTGAATTGTTTGATCTGGACAAGGAAACAAGAGCAAAGCACTTATATGAAATGACACTTGTTGCTGAAGCTGTGAAAAATGCTTTCGGAGCTGAAAAGATGAATTATGAGTGTCTGGGAAATGGTGAAGGTGGTGCACATATTCATTGGCATTTGTTTCCAAGAAGGGCTGGCGACATAGATAACTATGGAAACCAAGGCAAGGGACCTGTCTGGTGCTATCCAAGTGAAAAAATGTACGCTGACACTAATAGACCCAGCAGTGAAGAACTAGAAGAGATGAAAACAAAACTTCTTTGTGAGCTGGATAAACTGCTGGGGTAATAATTTGTGGAGGATTCATGAAGAAGTTTAACACGTTGATAAGCATGATAATGGTATTTGGCGCAGGAATCTTTGTAGAGAGTCTTTATGTTGCGTACAGGGACTTCATAAATCATCCTAAGGTGTATGAGATCAATTCAGCTCCTTGGTATTACTATTCTGCAATTCCAAATGCAGTAGCTTTTGTGGCTTTTATGATCTTGTGCCTACTAATTAAGCTCGCTATTCATAAAAGAGCAGGGAGAATAATTCTCGGAGTTTTAGCAGCTATTGTAGGAGTGCTCTGGATGGCTATTACTCTCTACACGAGTACACCGCATTCTTATACAATCATAGGTGGTGCTGATGGACCGACTTCAATATTCCTAGCTGGAAAATATGGCGCAGGCACCATTATTACTGCGGTTGTAGGAGGACTTGTTTTGGCAATATCAGGGATTTTACTAATAGTAAAAAAAGGAAACAAGAGCGATAGTAAGGTGGATTGAAGCATGCGAATAGGAATCCTTTCAGATACACATGGACTATTAAGGCAGGAAGTGTTTGATGCTTTTAAAGGTGTTGATCATATCATTCATGCCGGAGACATAGATAATAAAGCAGTCATTGATCGGCTTGAGGAGATTGCTCCCGTTACAGTTGTGAGAGGAAATGCGGATAAAGAGTGGGCTGAATATCTCCAAGAGATAGCAATTTTAGAATTTCTTGGCAACAAGATCTATGTTATTCACAACAAGGGTAAAATTCACGATGATCTGACGGGGATATCAATTATCATATATGGACACAGCCATAAATACAGCCTGGTTGAGAAAGATGGGCAGGTCTGGTTTAATCCTGGTTGCTGTGGAAAAAGGAAACCGGAGCAGGAAGTGTCTTTTGCCCTTCTTGAGATATCAGGCCCCGGAGAGTTTGAGTTTAGAAAAAGAGTCATAGATAACTCAGGTCAGGATTCAAGGCTTCCAAAGGATATAGATAGGATTATTTCCAAGACAATGGACATGACAGATAAAGGAAAAACGCATAAAGAAATTGCCAAGAAGCTAAAGATATCAGAAGAGCTTGCAGAGAGTATTTGCAGAATGTACCTGACGCATCCGGGAGTGGATGTTGCCGGGATACTACAGAGGATAAGCTGAGGAGGAACTGTATGATCACTAGGGATGAGGCATTTGAACTTTTAAAGAAATATAACAAGGATCCATTTCATATCCAGCATTCATTGACAGTTGAGGCTGTTATGAAGTGGTATGCAAATGAACTGGGATACTCTGATGAAGCGGAGTACTGGGGGATTGTAGGTCTTTTGCATGATATAGACTTTGAACTGTATCCAGAAGAGCACTGCCTGAAGGCTCCTGAACTCCTAAGAGAAGGTGGTGTCAGTGACGACATTATTCACTCTGTATGCTCGCATGGCTATGGAATAACTGTTGGATGCGGGACAACTATAGATGTGGAACCCATTCACGAAATGGAGAAAGTTCTTTTTGCAGCAGATGAGCTTACCGGACTTATCTGGGCAGCGGCGCTCATGAGACCGTCCAAGAGCACCAAGGATATGGAACTTAAGTCTCTCAAGAAAAAGTACAAGAGCAAGGGCTTTGCCGCAGGCTGCTCCAGAGAAGTAATTGAGCGAGGCGCGCAGCAGCTTGGCTGGGAACTTGATAAGCTGCTTACCATGACTCTTCAGGCTATGGCAGCAAGCGAAGATCTGATAAACGAAGAATTTGAGGAATACTCATGTGGAAGATAAAGCAGATTTTTGATGGAGACTTTGGCTGCGAGGAGCTCGCACCCGGAGAAAGGCCGAAGGTTTCAGTAACACTTGAAAATGAGGAGGGACAAACAAAGCTTGTTTCCGTAGAAGATGCATGGCTTTCTGATAACGGACTTAATGTAGGTGATGCTTGGCCTATGCAGGGTATCTACTAGAAAGGATGTTAATTATGCTGGTTGTTTTTGAAGGATTGATTTTGAGCTTTTGGCTGTTACTGATCTGCGTAGTTGGTATTGCTAAAGATGGTCCTGTTGGACTTGTAGTTTTTTATGAACAGGAAGTTCAGGATAAGGTGGTTGAACTTGGCCTTATTACAAAAGAAAAGATAAAGCATGTAAGTATTATTACGAGCTTGGCATTGTTTCTTCCCATGCTGACTGCAATCCCTTTAACTGTTTTTTTCTATAATGGTGTAAGTGGTTTTCTAGATGGATTTATTCAGCTCGCTGGTATTTATCTGATTGCAGGTCTATTTGACCGGATCTTTATTGACTGGTGGTGGGTAGGGCATACCAGGGCGTGGATCATACCGGGAACAGAGGAGTTCATGCCTTATATTCACGGGAAAACATTGGCGGGTAAATGGATTGGGACTTTGATTGGATTTCCGATAGTGGCGGCAATCCTGGCATGGGTTATGCAACTTGTAGGGTGAAACTTTAACTTGCAGTATATCTTAGAATAACGAATCAAAATTTAAAGAGACAGAGAAGAAGACCAGTTATGGAGATTAATAAGACTATATTAGACAGTAATTATGAGACTATAGAAGATGGAATAAAAGCTGTTGCTACGCCGAACAGTAATCTCTTTGTGGATCCATACAGCAATGAATCTGTAGATAATGCTCCATTCTTTTATGAGGATGTTACGGGGGATTTTGTTCTTAAAGCCAGAGTTTCACATGACTTTGTGGCTACCTATGACGCTTGTGTGCTATTAGCATATGATAATGAGCGTTTGTGGGCAAAAGCGTGTTTCGAATATACAGATTACGGCACTCATTCTGTGGTTTCTGTTATGACAAACGGACGATCAGATGATGCAAACTCTGTCGATATTGAAGGAAATGAAGTGTGGCTACAACTTGCCAGAAGAGGAAATGTATTTGGAATTCATTACTCCATCGACGGTAAAGAGTATAGAATGGCTCGATTGGCTAACTTGCCAATGGGAGAAACAATAAAGGTTGGACTAGTAGCTCAGTCTCCGCTAGGCGAGGGTGGGGATCGTTATTTCAGAGATATAGAATTAAAAAGAATATCTTTGAAGAATATCCGTAATGGTAACGAATAACTTGCGGAATAGTGTACAAATTTTTGGTGGGAGGATATGTATGAACGCTAGAGAATACCTGGATATTTTACACGTTGCTGAGAGATTAAAAGATACACCTCGTCATTGTACGACTACGAAGCGCAGAACAGAGAGCGTTGCTGAACATAGTTGGCGTATTTCTCTGATGGCATTTCTTTTGAGGCATGAGTTTCCGGAGCTGGATATAGATAAAGTTGTAGACATGTGTCTCATCCATGATTTGGGGGAATGCTTTACCGGAGATATTCCAACCTTTATCAAAACAGATGATGACAGAGAAGTTGAGGATTCGCTCCTCAACCAATGGGTGCAATCTTTGCCGGAGGAATTATCTAAAGAAATCTCTGAGTTATACAAAGAGATGGATGCGCAGGAAACTAAGGAAGCAAAGCTATACAAATCTCTTGATAAACTTGAAGCTCTTATACAGCACAATGAATCTCCTATAGATACATGGTCAGAAAACGAGTATGAGCTAAATAAAACATATGCATTTGATACTGTTGCATTCTCAGATTGGCTTACTGAACTGAGAAAAGAGATTTTGGATGATACCCTAAAAAAGATAGAAGCTGAGAAGCAGTAACTTGCAGGATAACCAACCATCTATGTTGTGGACAAGGGACGCCACCCTCGACGGAACCTGCTGGAAACGCATGTCAGGTTTTGCCGACGGTGAAGATGATGGGAACAGCTAAATGGCACACCGTCGCGTAACATCATTGTAGCGTTTCCACCAGAACCCGTAAAGGGCAAGCCCTGCTTGTGCTCAAGACATACGAAAGTAATCAAATAGAGGTTCTTAATATGCCTTTAGATGAGCATAATCCCTAATATCTATACCATTTTGCATTCTTGTGCATATGAAAGCTTCATTATCATTCTCTTTCGTATGCTTTTTCATCTTTCTCAAG
>NZ_JANSWL010000043.1:0-13662 GCF_028539135.1 Butyrivibrio sp. DSM 10294
GGGATACTACATCCCCAGCGGATACAATGAGCAGTATGTTCCTCAGATCAACTTCAACACTGTTGATGAAGTTATGAAGATCTGCTACCAGAACGGCCTTAAGATGAGAGCTCATACTCTTGTATGGCACTCACAGACACCTAGCTGGTTCTTCAGAAACGGCTATTCAGGAAACGGCGGCTTTGTAAATTCTTCCACAATGGACAAGCGTCTTGAGATGTATGTTAAGACCGTTATGAACCACGTATACAACAACCAGTACGGCTCTGTTGTTTATGCATGGGATGTATGTAACGAGATCCTTCACGCTCAGAACTCCGGTTGGGAAGCAGTTTACGGCAGCAACAAGACCAACGCTACATATGTAAAGAAGGCATTTAACTACGCTTATGAGACACTTGAGTACTTCAAGCTCACTAACTCAGTTAGCCTCTTCTACAACGATTACAACACATACATGGAAGTAAACGATGTAATCAAGCTTGTTAACTACATCAACCAGGGTAAGAAGGTTTGCTCAGGTGTTGGTATGCAGTCACACCTTGGAACCAACTATCCTTCAACTGATTACTATCTCCAGGCTCTTAACTCATTCCTCAGAGCAGGCTTTGAGGTTCAGATCACAGAGCTTGATATCACCAACAAGGGTGACAGCGATATGGCTAACTACTCTTACAACCTCTTCAAGGGCATCAACCAGGCCAAGAAGAACGGCGGTAAGATTACAGGTATCACATGGTGGGGACTTTCAGATCAGACAACATGGATAAGCAACTCTGCTCCTCTTCTTTTCTCAAGACCCGGTCAGCCCAAGCAGGCTTACAACAAGGTTATCCAGGCTTACACAGAGACCTTCGGTCAGCCTACAGCAGGCGGCGGATCAAACACACCTGTAGTTGATCCTCAGCCCACACCTACTCCTACACCGGATCCCGAGCCCGAACCCGAGCCCACTCCTGTAGTTGAGACAGCAACCATCTCCGACGGTTGGTACTATGTAAAGAATCCTCTTTCACAGAAGTACCTCACAGTTGACGCAGACAATGCAGACGGCTGGAAGAGCGTTGTTATCAAGACAGGCAGCGGCGTACGTGCACAGAAGTGGTATGTAACAAACGTTGGTGATGGCTACATCACACTTAAGAACGGTCTTGGCGATGTTAACCTTGACCTTGCAAACGGCGAGACAGACAACGGAACAGACGTAGGTATCTACCAGGCTTACGGCGGAACAGCTCAGCAGTTCGTTGTTCTCACAACAGCAAATGCAGGCTACTACAACATCGGAACCAAGGCTACATCAGGTGCTAAGGTACTCGACATCTATGAGAAGAAGACAGCAGACGGCACTAACGTAGTACAGTGGGCAGCTAACGGCGGCAACAACCAGCTCTGGCAGTTCGAGAAGGCAGAAGCTCCTTCATCATCTTCAGAGACTGTAGTTACTCCCGATCCTGAGCCTACACCCGATCCAGAGCCTACTCCGGAGCCCGATCCCGAGCCTGTTGTAGTTGAAGGCGGACTTGAGCTTCAGTACTCAGTTAACAGCTGGGGCGGCGGCTACCAGGTAACCTGGAAGATCGTCAACAACTCTGGCAGCGCTGTTAACGGATGGACACTCAAAGTTAACAAGAACCAGGTTAACATCGGTTCTTCCTGGAATGTAAATGTTAAGACCAGCGGCAATTACTATGTAATTACTCCTGTTTCATGGAACTCCTACATTCCTGCAGGCGGATCAGTTGAGTTCGGTTCACTTGGCAGCGGCCAGGCCAACAGCTCAATCGATTACACCCTTGAGTAATACAACCCCGTAACTTAATGACGCCGGGAAGTACATTTCGTACTTCCCGGCTTTTTTTGTATTGGCTACCAGGACGGAAGAGAAGGGATAATGAGAGGCGGAAAAGCGCTGGGGACTGGGGAGAACGGGCGGCAAAGTCACCGTGAAAACGCTGGTTTTCGTGCGCCTCCTGATTCTCTAAGACTCGATGTCAAAGGGATGTCTCCTACTCATGCCTATTCGTGGACAGTCGCCATCCCTTCGCCCTCTCGTCTTGATAATCATGTCGTCGTACAAGAACTGCACGTTTTCCCGCTGCCTTCGCCGCCCATTCTCCCCCGTCCCCAGCGCTTTTCCGCCCCTCATTATCCCATCTTTACGCCCAGCAACAAAGATATCTATCACAAGCCATGTAAATCCGCTATCCATTGAATGTACCTTCCTGGCGAAGGCCCCGCCCACAATCCTTTTACATCGTTTTCTCGAATAAAAATTAAGCAAACACAACACGTCATTACGTGCTAGTACTTCTCATGACTTCAAATTACTTATTATCACTTATTAGTACCTGCTAGTACTTGCTAATACTTGTTATTACGTATAATTACAGGTTTTTTACTGAGAAGACGTAGTCCATTTTTTTCATTACGTCTGAATTGACCGTTTCTTGTATTTGACGTAGTCCTAGAAAATTCAATTAAGTCTATTCTGTATAAAACGCGAAAATGGCGTAATTCGCAATATACCTCCCACCAATACAAGATTAGAATTACGCCTCTGGCTAAAAAAGTGTTGTCCAGACGTAATGTAAAACCACAATTCCAATTGACGCTACGTCTCCTCCGATAAAAAGTCATTATAGACGTAAGCCAAAAAATGGACTACGTCTTATTTCAAGAATCCATTATGTAGACGTAAATCGCCCTCTTATTATCGATATCATATATGCGCAATATCGCGTAATGCCAATACATTATCAACATGTGAGAGTATTCCACTATTTGACCCACAATACATACATGAAATCCAAACAAAATAATAGCACAAAACTTTTTCATTCATTTCATAGCTACCAAACCTCCTCGCAAAATGGTAGCATACACCCATAAAAAGGGCAGCGCATCAATCATCATGATGTACTGCCCTTCATTTATATCATTGTGATCTAGTAGCATCGATTCAGCAAAAGCCGCTACATACAACCTCACAGCTTCAATCCCATATGCTTCATCAGATTTCGAGCTTATAGAGTTTGATTCCGGAATCTTCCCTGTAATCATCATAGGGCATTTTCCAGCCCCTCTTGCAGGTTACAACAAACAGATTACCTGACTCATCGAAGTAGTAATTTTCGATGGATTCTTTGAACTTAGCGTGGTACTGGAGCTTAAGGTTGTCATTAAGGATGCAGATCATCTTGTCCATGATAACGGCAACCATTGCTTTACCGGCTTTATTTCTGCATAGGTGGCAGGCATAGAGCTTTTGCTTAAGCTTAGCGGGGAGCTCACTGATCTCGCTAATTTTCTTCTTGCCTAGGTCTATAGAATAGCCGCCGGCAAAGATAAGATTCTTCTCCCGTATGTAGACACATCCGCCCCAGATCGATTCGAAATCAAAGGAGCTCTTGATGGGGAACTGTTCAGTGCGCTTAAGCACATAGTCATGTCCGAAGTAATCTACCCTTAAATAGCTCTGAGCTTCCTTAATGTCAGTGACCATCATGATCCTTACGATTTCCTCTGAGTCGGCATAGAAATGATCAAGCTTTCTGCAGTCGTAGCCCATATCATGCAGCTGGTCAGGAGTTGGTTCGAATTCCCGCTCTTTTCTGAGGGGCTTGTAATAATCCCCTTCTCTGACAAGATATTTGGCTTCACACTGGGAGTAAGTTACGAGTCCCTCGGGTCCCTCTACCTTCAGATCATCGCATTGGAGCTGTATCTGATATTTGGGAAAAACGCGCTTATCCACGGGCACAAGTATCCGATCCCTGTAGCTATCGCAGGCATCGCCTTGGGCTATATAGCCGATAGAATCGGTATCATCATAGACAGACAGGGTCTCCGGGTAAAAAGGTGTCTGCCGGTGATAAACAAATCCCTTGATATTCTTCATGGTAGACAGCGATTCCAGATCCATTCTTATGTCGTGACTCTTCTCAAATCTAGGCTCCTGCTCCTGAATCAGCTGATAGCAGTGCAAATGCCCTCTGTCCAGTGTCCCGTCATCCTCATGCCTCATCATGGAGAAAATGCCGTTTTCATAGTCATAGAAGCCACCCAGCACACCGGATACCTCTTGAAGGAGCTGCGCTTCTTTCTTGTCACCCAGTGCCCCTTTCTTGGCCTTTGGAGCAGTGGTATATTGCTTGATCACGGCATTCCCGGTTAACTCAGTGACTTTCAGAACCCCCTCATCAAACATCCTTTTATCGAGGAAAAGAGGTATCTCACTTAGTGCGCAAAGTAATTCGATAACCTTGCGTGCATCAGCCTCTGTCGTAATGATCTTCTTAAAGGCCTTAGCTGCCTTATCATCCAGCCCAAGGCCATTTATTATGTTCGGAAGGCCGCTCTTTTTGCAAAAGCCGTTATCCAGCAGATACTCGCCCTTCTTGGCTCCTGCCTCAAATACTGTCAGCTCAAATGCAGAGTCATCAAGATAGCACAGGGAAATTGCGGTTCCCTCTACTGCTGCAGATACTGCCTTTGCTGCTTTTTTGATTGCCATAGGTTCGGGAATGTCATCCTCCTGGACTATGGTGTCCCATTCCTTGGATGCCTTAACGATTGTCAGGTTCTTCCCGGGTTTATATTCTATTCCTTTCGGATTAAATACGTTGATGTTACAAAATGTCGTTCCCAATACTGTCTCCTGGTCTAAAAAATTTTGTCTTCTGCCTCGGATCAACGTTTGAGCATCCTTCTTCCTTGCCCCGTAAGGCGCTCACGGAGTTTCTTCTCATTCAGTCCTTTGCCGATGAATACACATTGGCAGTTGTCGTCTGGGGAGGCGGCTATGGCATAGAGCTTGTCTGCCAGGTCAAACCTCAGCACCTCCGAGCCCACCCAGAGCGTTCCCTTGGCGCGGCTTACGAGGCCGAATTCGCCGTGTAAACAGTCCTCAAGGAGCTGGATAAGTTCGCCGTAGTTGTGGAAGCCTGCGGTATCGATGCTGACCTGGGATAAGGCCTCTGTGTCTTTTCCTGAGTCGGTGCTCTCCCCTGTATTTGAACCGTTGCCTTTAACTGCGCCATCTCCTACGTCTGTCCTAGCTCCTGCACCTACACCGGCTCCTGCACTCGTACTTGCTCCTACACCTATACCAGCGCCTGCACCTACACCGGCTCCTGTACTCGTACTAGCTCCTACACCTATACTAGCGCCTGCATCTACACCGGCTCCTGTACTCGTACTTGCTCCTACACCTATACTAGCTCCTGCACCTACACCGGCTCCTGCACCTGTACTGACACATCCAGCCGTACCTTGTCCCGCAACGCCACCACCGGCTTCAAGGATATCTCTCCACCAATCCTCATCCATCTTGCTGTAATGCCTGTCTGTCACCTTGGCCTTCGGATTGATCTTAAGTATCTCCTCTGTAACCGCCTTCAGCTCCTCATCGTCTGTATTCTCGCACTTAGAAAAAACAACCTTCCCCGCATTCGCAACCTGATCTGCGTACAGCTCAGGCCACTCCTTCATGTTACTTCTAAAATTCGAAGGCGACAGCACAACTACCGGCTCCAGAAGGTAATTCACCCTGCCAAGGATGGGTTTTAGATTCTCAATGATACTACTGAGCCGCCCCACACCTGTGGGTTCTATGATCAGATATTCCGGACTTAGAGAAGAAAAGATTGCCAGCACCGAATTCACAAAGCTGTCCTTCATCGTACAGCATACGCACCCTTCCATGAACTCCAGGACCTTCAGTTCTTCTTTTTTGCCCGAATCCTCAGCCGTCTTCTGAAGCTCAAGAGAGTCCAGATTGTTGGCACCATATTCATTTTCCAATATGACGGGACGCTTGTCCGTCCTCTTAATAAGTTCCTTGATAAAGGTGGTCTTCCCCGCCCCAAGGAACCCAGAAATCAGCAAAATCTGCATATTGTCACCCGGTAACCAGCGGAATCCTGTACAGCTTCACCTTATCCCTGGGTCTTAGATCATAGCTGCATCCCAGAGCCAGAATATGGTCTGAAGTAATAACAAGGATATTGTCTTCATCATCGATCATTTTGGCAATTATGCTACCCTTAACACTTTTGGACAGCAGAAGCTTGTAATCCGTATCATAAACAAAGAAAGCCCTTGATGACTGGACAATCAGAACCTGCCACTCAAAATGTGTTTAAATATTCTTAAACACATCGAGAAATTGAAACCCTCACGGGTAGTTCTTACTGCTTCAACGTATATGTTTTGGCGATTGCAAGCAATACGCTACTCACAAGTTCTTGTACACTCCACAGTCGTTAATTCCCGAAATTAGCCTTCGGTACATACTTACATTTGCTTTAATTATGCAATGTTGTAAGTTACAGCATCTCTTAGATTAAGGCTTGCGTTGAAATCTCTATCTTCAACATAACCACATTCACATTTGTAGATTCTATCTGAAAGTTTTAAGTCTTTCTTGATTGAACCACAGCAGTGACATAGTTTAGATGATGGATAAAATCTATCTACGACTCTTAATTTAATACCATTATCATCACATTTGATTTTTAGTTTAGTTCTAAATTCATGAAACTTCTGTGATGCAACAGCTTTTGAAAGATGTCTGTTCTTCATTATTCCTGATACATTCAAATCTTCAATAGTTATATAAGATGGCTTGGTTTTCACTATCTCTGCTATTGTTTTATTGATGTAATCAGTACGGATATTGTCTATCCTATGATGGAGTTTCTGTACTTTGAGCTTTTGTTTTTGTATATTTGCTCTCTGAGTGGACTCTCCTTTCTTTAAATTCTCATACTTACGTGAGAGACATCGTTGTTCTCTACGCAGTTGTTTCTCCAGTTTCTTTATTCTGACTGACTTATTTATGTTTTTATAAATCTTACCATTTGAAGCTATTGCAAAATCTTTAAGTCCGAGATCTATTCCTATACCTTCATTTGCATTATTGGTAATTTCAGTGTCCGGAATTTCTACAAGAGCTGATACATAGTATCTACCTGCTTTTATAGAAACAGTTCCGCTTTTGATTACATAGCCATCTTTAGTCGTTGGAATATAACCTTTTTCTTTTAGTCTCACCCACCCAAGAGTAGGTATATTGATGCGGTGTCTTTCACAAAGACAATCCTTCGGATTATTTTTTACAAAATACATTTTTACATCAGATTTACCCTTTTTCTTGAACTTAGGGAACTTACTTTGCCCCTTGAAGAATCGTGTAAATGCTACACAACCGTCCTCAATAGATTTCTTAACTGATTTAGAACTTACTTCCTTAATCCACAGATAATCAGAATTATTTAGAAGGTATTCGTTGTTCAGCCATACGCTAAAACTTTTACCAGACATAAACTTTTGACCAGTATCATGCAGTTCTTTATTGTGAGTAAGATAAAAGTTATAGACATATCTACAAGTCCCGATAGTCTTATTGATTTTAGTCTTTTGTTCCAATGTCGGATTTATTTCCGTCTTGAAGCTCTTTAGCAATTTCTTCATCCTCCTTTATTTGTTTCTTATACTTACGAAGTCCATACAGTCTGCAAGAGAATACATGAAGAATTGAAACAATATCCTGCACAAGTTCTTCTTGTGGTGATAGTTCTTCATTGTTTACTACCACTATAGTTGTATTAAACTTCATACAGAATTTTTCAAACCAATCATAGCCAAACCTAATGAATCTGTCCTTGTGAGTGACTATGATAGTCTTGATTTTTTGTTCCATAACTTCATCTAATAGTGCATTCCATTGTTTACGGTTATAATTAAGCCCGCTACCATAATCTTCAATGCATTGATCTACAATAATACCTTTGCCATTACAAAACTGTCGTAAAAATGATATTTGGTTTTGTAAATCGTCTTTTTGATTTCTTGTAGATACTCTGGCATAAATAACTGTTTTGCGAGTATCACTTTCAAGATTAATACCTCTGAATTGAAGATATTGGTCGTAAGTGTAATAACGCCTGTCAGTTGGAGTTCGATTTGCTTTTAAAGTACCTTCCCTATCCCAACGTTGTAATGTTTTGACGGAAACGCCTAGCAGTTCAGCAAAATCTTTTGGTTTGTAATTTGTGATATTTGATGTGTTCATACCATACACTCCTTTGAGCATATTTAAACACATTTAATCACATTTGACAATGTTCTTAATTACTTAATTTTCCTCCTCGAGCCTTATATTTTTCGTCCTATTTTATTCCGGCTTTCTTAATACTACGACACGCTCTCTTTTTCCCTTGTCCGCCTTGTATGATATGTTGTAACCTGCGGTCAGCTCCTCTATTTCCGCCCAGTCATAGGGACGAAACAGCATGCCACCGCGGCTCTCACAAGTATACTCCATCGTACCGTCTTCTAAAAGCCTGTGCTCTTCATTAAAATCATCTTCCTCGGGAATATCAAACGAGACCATCACAAGGCCTCCGGGTCTTGTGATTCGAAATAACTCTGCCAGCGCTCTTTTGGCATCTGCCGCCGTCAGATGATCCAGCACCGCATGGGCCACAACTCCGTCAAAAGAGGCGTCCTCATACCCCGTATCCAATATGCTCGCCGGCTTGACCTGAGCATCTGGGTACCTATACTTCTGAAGCGCCTCAGTCGTGATTCTCACCGCAGTCTCGGATATATCAAAGCCCGACACCCTGAATCCATTTGAAGCAAAAGCAAGACAGTACGCACCAAACCCGCATGCTGCGTCGCAGACGGAGGCTATACCGTTTTGTTTAAAAAAATCGATTTCAGGGGTGGATAGGCGATTGTAGCCTTCGAGGTATTTGAATAGGTCGGAGGCATTCTCTTCCTGCCAGCACCGGTTCCAGTATGATTCATAGTCGTGTTGCATAGGTTGTTGCTCCTTGATGCTTATCTGATTGTTCTGCATATGATGTGCAGAGTGTGATCATGATTGCTGTAATTTTGCAATATTCCTGACTTCAATAGCAAGGACAATACTGAATATTACCTCCGTCAATACAAACATTCCCGCCAGAACCATTGCAGAAAAGAGGTGTCCCACTATCAGTGCCATAATCGGAAGGAATATAGCAACTACTCTGTATGCAGGAGATTTATACAACCACGAATATGGCAGTAGATGTGCTCCGAAAACCATGCCATACACCATCACCATTTTTTCCGGAACAGCGCTGAATACCCACATGACGATCAGAATATACAGAAACTGATTCAAAGTGAATAATAATCCCAGATTTGCCAGCGGATTCTTCTTGGAAAACAAATCCACCTTAATGATCTTGCCCGCCAGCATCGCCAGCGGCATCAACGGACAGGAGCAGCAGAACACCAGCATATTCCTGGTCCTTAACGGCATCTCCAGACAGGTAACAATCAGTATCAGCAGCCATATGACCACTGATGCCAGGATGAAAGGAAGTCCTTTCTTTTGTTCTTTTGCTATGTCGGTTCGTAATTCTTCAATGTTCATTGTGCCTTACCTCGCTAGTAAATAAATTAATGAAAATCACCATAGGTGAATTTCATTTATCCCCACGCCTTACACTAGAACAGCTCCGGCTCTTCCTACCTAGGGGCCGGGAGCCCGGACTGATGCAATTAAATATTTGTCTTTAGCTCCGCGATGATGATTTATGAGCGTTTCAGACAGACAGTTCGTCGAGTGTTCTGAACAGGGTGAAATGAGACGGACTGGCTGGATGAAATGCCATAAATCACTGAACGAAGGTGACAAATATTTAATTGTATCAGTCCGGGATCCCGGTCCCAAGCCAGAAAGAACCGGAGCGTCCGTGTAGCCAAACTTTATGGCTGATTATCAAGAATAACTACAGGTTTGATCAGCTCTGCAGGCTTATCCTTCATAAGCTGCAGCGCCTCAGGAATGTGCTCCCATCCATGGAATACATGCGTAGAAAGCTTGCTCACATCCAGCCTTCCTGATGAGATAAGTGCTCCCAGCTTCTCCATACGAAGTCTTCCGCCGGGCATCAGGCCGCCTGCGATCTGCTTGTGTCCCATACCAACGCCCCACTCAACACGAGGGATTGTGATATAGTCGCCGCTTCCCAGGTAATTAACGTTACCGATCTTGCCGCCGGGCTTAAGAGCCTTAACAGCTGATTCAAAGGTCTGTACTCCGCCGCCTGCAACAACGACTCTGTCAACGCCTACGCCGCCGGTCATCTCAAGAACCTGATCCTCGATGGTTCCGTTCTTGTAGCTGATGAACTCGTCTGCACCGTAGAACTTGGCAGCCTCTACGCATTTAGGACGTGTGCCTACTGCGATGATGCGGGATGCGCCGCGAAGACGTGCTCCTGCAACGCTCATAAGACCAACAGGTCCTATACCGATAACCAGAACTGTGTCACCGAACTGAACATCTGCCAGCTCTACGCCGTGGAATCCGGTAGGAACCATATCTGACAGCATGCAGGCATCCTCAAGGGTCATTCCCTCGGGCATGTGTGCCAGGTTACCGTCTGCATCGTTTACATGGAAAAATTCGGAATCAAGACCGTCCTTGAAATTAGAGAACTTCCAGCCGGCCAGCATTCCGTTTGAATGCATTGAATATCCTGCCTGAGCTTCCAGTGAATTCCAGTCAGGTGTGATGGCGGGAACAAGAACCTTGTCGCCGGGTTTGAAGTCTTTGACCATACTGCCGACTTCAACAACTTCAGCGCAACCCTCGTGACCGAGGATCATGTTGTGACGATCGCCTACAGCGCCTTCCCAGACTGTGTGAACGTCAGAAGTGCAGATAGCGATTGCCAGAGGACGACAGATGGCGTCCATGGGTCCGCAGGCGGGGCGTTCTTTTTCGATCCAGCCGACTTCGCCGATTTTGAGCATTGCAAAACCTTTCATATCTTTACCTTCTCCTTTATAAAATTTTTTTATTCCCCAATAGATTGTGATAAAGACATTATAACGTAGAGGGCAGCTCCCTGTCATCAGGATTCCGCCCTCAAATATGCACAAAATAGCGGTTTTCGCCATGTCTAAAGTAACCAATTGACATGACTTTCAGCTAAAAAAATATCAAGATTCCAGTACAATTTTTTCCATAATAACAGGAACCCGGCACTTCAATTTCCCGGGATATTTCACCTCGATATAATCCCTGAACTTGGCAGGGTCCTCGGAGTTGTCCGCGAACATGTCAAAATGCCCCGGAATAACCAGCTTGGTCCCTATCTCGCCGGCCAAATCCGCCGCCTCCTGATAGGTCATGTTGCCGATGCAGTTGTTGCTGTAACGCACCGCATCACGGCCGTTTATGGGAAGAAGCGCCGCATCCATCCTGCCAAAGCTCTTCACCGCCGGTAGCATTCCCTCATACCTGACCGTATCTCCCGCGTGATATATCTTGATCCCACCGCATTCCACAATGTACTGCAGATAGGGATACAGCCCCGTCGCCTCGTCCTTGTCCGGAAACTCATGGGCCGCCGGAATCGCATGAATAATGAAATCGCCTATTCTCACCGATTCCTCCGCATTGATCCCCACGGCATTTTCAGGCTTCACGCCGTCTTCCAGCACCGATTTTTCATGGGCTTTGGGAAAAACGAACTTCGCCTTCGGACATTTTTTTGCCCAGATTTTCCAAGCCTCGTGGTCGATGTGGTCCAGATGGTCATGAGTTCCAAGAAAAGCATCCACCCCCGTGACCTCCTTAGCAGGAATCGGCGGCTGCACCTGCCTCTCCTTCGTCGGCGTTGCAAAATAATCTATCATTATCGTGGTATTTGCTGACTTCAGCACAAGCCCCATCTGGCCCATCCACCACAGGGCAACACTTCCCGGTTTCACTACAGTACTTGCAATTTCCTTCATCTTATTGCCTCCTTGCTAAATCGTAGAAGTAGTTTCATACCTTTGCTCCCCGGTCCACTTTACATGCTTGCCTTGAAGATCTCCAACATTGCTGCCTCGTCCAGAACCTTGGCTGAGCCCTTGGCGCCGCCGACGCCTACGGCGCACTTATGGGCCATGTCCTTAAGCTCGTCCTCGGTGGGCTGAACTCCCAGTTCTCGGAGGTTTGTGGGCATCTCGATGCTTCTGTAGAAATCCTCCATGGCCTCAATGCCGCGAAGTGCGATCTCTTCGTCTGTTCCTGTGTTCTCCACCTCCATGACATTCAGTGCGAACTTCTTGAATCTGTGGAGACAGTTTTTGTATACGTATCTTGCCCAGCTGCCCCAGATCGCCGCAAGACCGGCGCCGTGGGCAACGTCATAGAGGCCGCCCAGCTCGTGCTCCATCTTGTGGGTCATCCAGTCGCCGCCGTCGTTGCCGCAGCCTGTAAGACCGTTGTGGGACAGGCTTCCGGCCCACATTACTTCGGCGCGGGCATCGTAGTTCTTGGGATCCTTGTAGAGGATGAGAGCGTTCTTTTTTACCGTGCGAAGAAGTCCCTCAGCCAGGGCATCGGTGATCTCCATGTTTCCGCCGTTTGTAAAATATCTCTCCATCGTGTGCATCATAATATCCGTGCAGCCGCAGGCAGTCTGATAATCCGGAAGAGTCATGGTCAGCTCAGGATTCATGATGGCAAATTTAGCACGGCTATAATCACTGTTGCATCCCCTCTTAACAAGGCCCTCCTCCTTGGTGATAACGGAGGAATCGCTCATCTCGCTCCCTGTTGCGGCGATTGTCAGAATAACGCCAAGGGGCAGGCATGCAGCCGGCTTTCTCTTGTAATCGTAGAAATCCCAGACGTCACCCTCGTTGGCAACGCCGTAGCCAATTGCCTTGGCAGAGTCGATAGCGCTACCGCCGCCAACTGCCAGAAGGAAGTCCACATTTTCTTTTTTGCACAGCTCTATTCCTTCATATACAAGGCTAAGACGAGGATTGGGCACAGCGCCGCCCAGCGTCACATAGCTGATTTCCGCTGCATCCAGAGTATCGGTGACTTTCTTAAGAAGTCCCGAGCGGACAACGCTGCCTCCGCCGTAATGTATAAGGACCTTGGTTCCGCCAAACTCTTCTATGAGCTCGGCGACTTTTGCCTCAGTGTTTTTGCCGAAGACAACCTTGGTCGGTGTAAAATATTTAAAATCAAACATTCTATAACCCTCCTATATTCCCGATTTATAACAAATCATATTTATATGATATACGAATTGCTCCATGACTAAAGTCATTTTCGCAATTCTGCAAATATTCGGAAACCGCTAATTTACTGCGTAAATTGCTTATTCCTCATATTTGTTCGGGTCATAAAGTCAAAATGCTTAACATGCAAGCATGTACGCATTTTTGACTTTTGACACCCATATCATTATATTATACTGTCCGGGCGTCGGTTGGCTCGTTATTTTTTGACATGATTCGCTCAGATTTTGGAACAAAAAAGAATGTCGCTTGCGACATGCTCGCGCCGAGCGCGGTTGCTGAAGGCAACATATTCCTATCGCGCGAGTGTGCATCCTTAGCGGAGCGTTTTTTATTTAATAGGAAATTCGGAGGAATTTCCTATTAAATAAAAAAGCACTGCAGCTCTCAGCCACAGTGCTTATTCATCCTTACTTATGTGTCAATATATTATGATATAGGTGCCAAAAGTCATAAATGCGTACATGCTGGCATGTTAAGCATTTTGACTTTATGGCCCAAACAAATATGAGGAATTAGCAATTTACGCAGTAAATTAGCGGTTTCCGAATATTTGTAGAATTGCGA
>NZ_JANSWL010000044.1:0-6852 GCF_028539135.1 Butyrivibrio sp. DSM 10294
CATGTTAAGCATTTTGACTTTATGGCCCAAACAAATATGAGGAATTAGCAATTTACGCAGTAAATTAGCGGTTTCCGAATATTTGTAGAATTGCGAGAATGACGATAGTCATGGAGCAATTCGTATATCATATGGTGTCAAGTTTTACCTTAAAGCTCTTACGTCCCTGGTGCTGACATCGCCGCTGCTCCGCTATCGGATGCATCTAAGGAACCTCCGTCCCATGCTCCCTCGTAGTCATCATCTTCCCATCCGTAAATGGAGAATGTATCCTTGACAGTGCCTTTAAATCTGCCCTTACCCTTGACGATTACTGTCGGTGGCTTGAAGTCGTCATCGAAGGATGCTATCTTCACATTGTTCTTATAAGAAAGGGTGTAATCAACGCCCTGTTTCAGCTTCTCTGCTGAGCCGTCTGCGTGGTAGAAGTATACTTCAGTATCTGGTTTAACAGCTTTTCCCGTGTAATAATCACCGTATACTTTGACAACGACCCTACTGTCCAGGTCTTCATCGGTGGTGAAGTTGTAGGGTGTAACCTTGAAGGATACAGTCTTGCTGCCTACAAAGTGTGTCATCGCATATTTTCCGACGATTCTAACCTTGTGAGTTCCAAGGGTACTGTAGTCGTTGTCAAGGCTGATGATGTCGTAATCAATGCCGTATTCAAGGAGCTGATCCTTGTACCACACTTCTGCCTTGCCGTTTCTGAACATCTTCTGAATAAGTTCCCCGGAAACCATATAGCCATAGTCAAATCTTAAGGCCTTGCCATCTACTCCTTTTACTGTGAACTTGGAGGCATTGATGACTCCCTTGTCTGCACGATCATATACCACTACGGTTACGGGATCGTAGGTATCGCCGGTAAAGTTGCCGTTCTCTGCAGCAACAACGTTTATTTTGTATTCCTCATCAATATCATCAAGGATAACTGCTGAGGGGTTCACGATCTCACCGTAGGAATCCTCGTACTTAAGCACATAGTCCCTGCCTGCCTTAAGTGTCTTCTTGCCGTAGGTAACCTTGACCTTGACGCTGCTGAGCTTCTTTTTGCCCTTAGCCACTGCAACAACAGATTCAGAAGCTACATAGGCTCTGGAAAGGGACTCTTTTTCAATGTCAAAATAGAACTTCTGCTTGGAGAAATTCTTTTTCTTGAACTTAACTGTAAAGCTGGGTCTAACGGCGCCAACCCTTGTGGCATTTACGTTGTTGGCATAGCTGATTGTATAGTCCTTGCTGTATTTGAACTTGGTTATGCCGTGATAAACGGATATTTCGTTGTTAAAAGTGATCTTGCCACCTGTGTAGTCCTTCTCAAAGAAGGTATCGGCAACGCCTGCGTCATAGATATCAATGACATCATCGCCTACCACATACCAGACTCCCTCGGGAACCTCGTCGGGGTCGTTGTCAAAATACTCTCTGATGGCTTCATCAGTGATATCTCCCCAGAACGGTGTATCATCCGACGGGTCGGGATCGGGATCCGGAGTAGGGTCATCTACAGGCTCTTCAGGATCCGGAATATCGTAAGGAGAAACCACAATGTCGATGCTTCCGGTAACACCGTCCACAGTAGCTGTTATCGTGGTTGTACCAACGCTGATAAAAGTAAGGACGCCGTCGCTGTTAATTGTTGCCACCTCAGGCTTGGAGCTTGCCCATGTTATTTTTCCCTTTGGCACATAGTCTGAAGGATCGTACCCGGCAACAACTGTGGTTGTATTTACCCATCTGCCGTCTACGTTGTCGACAGTGCTTTTTCTAGAAAGTGTAATGGAATTAAGCACAGGCTCATTTGCCGCAGGATCCTCTTCAATTACAGAAGATGAGTTGTCGGTATAGGCCTTGATTCTGTAGTTGTGGTCAAGAGGATACCAGCTTTTACCATATCCGTAGTAACTCTCGCCGGAATTGGCAACTGTGCTGAACTTGGCGCCGCTGCGACTGATGTCATACATAAGTCCGCCTGCATCCAAAGTTACCACTACCGCAAACTTGGTTCCGGGAGCCAGCTCAACAGGGTTCTTAAGGGTTACGTTGTAAAAACCTGAGAAATCAACTGTTCCGGTGGTTGTAGCCTCTTTTACCAGGCGTCCGGAGGACGGTGTGTCTTTTACATTTGTATAAATATCAATGGTATATCCGGTGCTCTCTGCCAGGGAGTAGAAGGTGACAGCCTTAAGTATCTCCCCCTTGCTGCCGCCATCTGCGTGTGCGGTAAAGACATTGGCACCCTTGTCGGTATAGCTGTACTTGCCGTTGAAGTAGCCATCGTACTGATAGTTGTTGTCATAGTTGTCGGCAGTTGTAGCCTTAACAGCATAGAAGTAATCGTCAAGAGTTGCCTCATAGTAGGACATCCAAAAATATCCGGTGTAGTCCAGGTTATTGAGGTCTCCCTTGGTGGTCCAGCTGTTTCTTACAAGGAAAGCGCCGTTGCCTGGAGCCCTTGAGGCGAATTTGTCTCTGGAAAAATTGTCATCCCAGCCAACCACAACAACTGCATGATTGGACATCATGGATTCGGGATTGTAATAGCTCTTGTACTGGTCGCTGTAGATCTTGCTGGAAGTTACGCCCTCCATACTGTCGACTGCACCAAAATAGATACCTGCAGCGCCGTATTCCTTGATCATCTTCTTAACAGGATTAAGAGCTGTGATATCTTTTGAAGACCTGAAGCTGTTCATATCGATATAGGCAGAAAAAGCGTTAACAAGATGAACCTGGTCATCATAGGCATATGAATCCGCAAGGCCCGATCTCTGCACTCTGGCTGCGTTTGAATAAGGAACGTTTGCCTCGCTGGCAGCGCCTGTCCACTTCGCATATGTACAGAAGGCTTCCTCGAAGTTACCTCCGTCATTTAAGAATGTGTTAGAACCCGCCTTGACATAATCGCCCTGGGTTCCTCCCAGCGGATCCACAACAGAGTTATTTGTAAAGTATGCAAGATGAAGTTCTGACAGATCCGGATTACTCATAATGCCGTTCTGTCTGAGGTTGATCTCAGTCAGCGCATTCATCGCAAATGCCCAGCAGGTTCCGTAAGGATTCTGATTGCGAAGAGGCGGCAGGTTCTTGTTAACATAGTAGCTCGCATAGGTCTCCTGGAACTCGGCATCATCAGCCGCATCCCCCTTGATGACCTCTCTTACCATACCTTCATGGTTAAGACCTGTTGCGAAGGTAGCATTCTCCTCACTGCCTTCGGTCACTTCTGAAGCAGTGGCATCAGAAGTAAGGTCAACTTCGTCGGAAGTACTCTCGCTGTCTTCTGCTTCTTCCAGCTCAATGCTCTCTTCCTCAGCATCCTCGCTAAACTCCGTGAACTCTTCACCTTCTTCGGCATCTTCAACCACTTCTGTGGCTTCTGCATCTGCATCCGCCTCTTCCTCAATAACCTCGGGCAGCACATACTCCTCTTTGCCCTGCAACGATTCCCCGATTTCTCCTTCGACACCCGTTGCCAGTGCCGTGCCTCCTGCCGAGAAGAACATAATTCCGCTCAGCAGCAGAGCAAGTACTCTTTTTTTCATACCTGATATACCCATTCCTTTTACAAAATATGCGCATATTTTAGCGTAATTTCTATCCTAACAAACCCCTCTCCTTTTTTCTACCGAATACAATAAAAATTCACAATTAATACACACCTTTCTCAACAAAATTTCATTCACTTCACTCCACCATAGTGCCTGTCACTTCATCCCCATCTTTTCGGGTAGGGGAAAGTTATTCTATGAAGCAGGCTGCCTCCTCGGAAACAGTAGGAAGGCGGAAAGTTACCGCGTATTGAGGGAATGGTCCGGCCGGATAGTTAAGTGCGGATGGCGGAAGTGTCGGAAAAATGTGCAGTTCTTGTACGACGCGATGATTATCAAGACGAGAGGGCGAAGGAATGGCGACTGTCCACGAATAGGCATGAGTACGAGCCATTCCTTCGACATCGAGTCTTAGAGAATCACAAGGCGCACGAAAACCAGCATTTTTACGGTGCTTTCGTCATCCGCACTTACCTCTCCGGTCGGGCCATTCCCCCATACGCTAACTTCCCGCCACCGCAGTTTTCCCGGAGGCAGCCACTCACCTAAGCTTTCCCCCTGCCACATAAAAAGACCGGGAAGTACGAATACTTCCCGGCCGAAATATATCAGGGTATTAAATTACTGGAAGGCAATCTGTGCAAAGTTATAGAAACCAAGATACCAGATATTGAAATCATGTCCACCATTAAGCTCCTGCCACATGAAGTTCTGTCCATCCACAAACTGATTGCAAACAGAAGGCAGATTCTTAGCTGCTGCTGAAGCGCTTGAATAAGCTGTGCCATCCTGAAGTCCGCAGATGTTGTAGAAATAGTGGATAGGATATCTGTTGCCGCTAAGCTTCTGAGCTGTTGTAGCTGCTGTGTTACTTGTAGGAGCAGCTGAGAAAGCTCCGAAATAGCTGAACAGATCTACGCACTCACCGATACCGATGTTGATTGTCTGCATACCACCCATTGAAAGACCTGCAAGTGCTCTGTGGTCTCTGTCTGTGTAGGTGCTGTAGTGAGAATCAATGTAAGGAATCAGGTCGTTTCTGAGCTCTTTGCCAAAGTTGTAGAAAGAGTTGGTTGAACCGCTTGCTGAAGCTCTGCCGTTAGGTGTTACAACGATGAAAGAATCGATGTCGCCATAGTATGACAGGTTGTCCATGATAGCCTTAACAGTTGAGTTGTTGCCTGTCATTCCCCACTCGTTCTCGTTACCGCCGATTCCGTGAAGAAGGTACAGAACGCTGTACTTCTTGGAAGAATCATAGTTTGCGGGAAGGTAAACATTAGCCTTCTTGGTGTAGGTACGGTTGTTGTTCTCTGTGTCATGTGCTGTGTAAGAAATGCTTACAATCTTACCTGAGCCATCGCCATATCTTACCTGAGAATACTTGGAAGGAATGGAATTGCTGATGGTTGCTGTAGGATTGTAGTTAGGGTTCTGAGGCTGAGGCTCGGGTTCGGGCTCAGGCTCAGGCTCGGGCTGAGGCTCGTTTCCGCCTGTTGAACCGCCGGTTGAGCTGCCTGCTGCAGACTCAAGTACATACTCAACTGATGAGCTTGCCTGTCCGCTTCCGATTGAACCAAACTCTACGCTGCCGCCTGCAGGAATATATGCATTCCAATCAACAGGAGTGATTACGTAGTAGTCGCCGCTTGTTGTAACATTTACATTCCATGAAGAACCGATGTTAACCTGGCTCTTTTTAACCTTAAGTGTCCATCCGTTAACTGCGCTTGATGTGTTGTTTACGATCTTCCAGGTTACCTGGTAGCCGCCGCCCCAGCTGTTAACTGAGTACTCAAGCTCAGGGCCGTCGCCTGTAACTACAGGTTCGGGATCTGGTGTAGGCTCGGGATCCGGAGTAGGCTCAGGATCTGTTGTAGACTGTGATGAGCCGTTGGTCTTCTCGAACTGCCACAGCTGATTGTTGCCGCCGTTAGCTGTCCACTGTACTACGTTGGTTCCGTCTGTTGTCTTCTTTTCATAGATATCAAGGACCTTGGCGCCTGATGTAGCCTTGGTTCCGATTGTGTAGTAACCGGCGTTTGCTGTTGTCATAACTACGAACTGCTGAGCTGTTCCGCCGTAAGCCTGGTAGATACCTACATCTGTTCCGTTGTCTGTCTCGCCGTTGGCAAGGTCAAGGTTAACATTGCCAAGTCCGCTCTTAAGTGTGATGTAGCCATCGCCAACGTTTGTAACATACCACTTCTGGTTAGCTGCGCCTGTGCCGGACTTAATAACTACGCTCTTCCAGCCGTCTGCGTTGTCAGCGTTAACTGTAAGATACTTCTGTGAAAGAGGATTCTTTACATAATACCAGCCGTCTGCAATTGTAGCTGTCTCAACAACTACAGGTGTAGGCTCCGGCTCTGGTTCGGGCTCGGGTGTAGGCTGAGGATCAACTACAGGTGTTGTGCTGCCGCTTCCTGATGTAGGCTGACCAAATACCTCTGTATAAGCCTGGATAACCTTGTTGTAAGCCTGCTTGGGCTGACCGGGTCTTGAGAAAAGAAGTGGTGCTGAGTTGCTGATCCATGTTGTCTGATCTGAAAGTCCCCACCATGTGATACCTGTGAGCTTGCCGCCATTCTTCTTGGCATTGTTGATACCCTTGAAAAGAGTGTATGCGTAGTTAGCCATATCGCTGTCACCCTTGTTGGTAATATCAAGCTCTGTGATCTGAACCTCAAAGCCTGCCTTGAGGAATGAGTTGAGGGCTGAGAGATAGTAATCTGTTGAAGGAAAGTTTGTTCCAAGGTGAGACTGCATACCTACACCTGCACAAACTTTTTTGCCCTGGTTGATGTTGTTAACAAGTGTGATTACGTTGTTAACTTCCATGTATGTGTTGTAATCATTGTAAAAAAGCTTAACTGAATCTGTGAGCTTGAAGTACTCAAGAGTCTCATATGCGTAGTTAAATGCCTTCTTTACATAAGAAGCGTTGGTCTTGTTGCTGCCGTAAACTGCTTCCCAACCGGAGTTCTGAGCGTGAAGGATCTCGTTGCAAACGTCCCATGCATAAACAACTGAGCCGTACTGGCTGTTGTATACGTGGTTCATGACGGTCTTAACATACATCTCAAGACGCTTGTCCATTGTGGAAGAATTTACAAAGCCGCCGTTTCCTGAATAGCCGTTTCTGAAGAACCAGCTGGGTGTCTGTGAGTGCCATACAAGAGTATGAGCTCTCATCTTAAGGCCGTTCTGGTAGCAGATCTTCATAACTTCATCAACAGTGTTGAAGTTGATCTGAGGAACATACTGCTCATTGTATCCGCTGGGGATGTAGTATCCC
>NZ_JANSWL010000045.1:0-16057 GCF_028539135.1 Butyrivibrio sp. DSM 10294
CGTACATGCTGGCATGTTAAGCATTTTGACTTTATGGCCCAAACAAATATGAGGAATTAGCAATTTACGCAGTAAATTAGCGGTTTCCGAATATTTGTAGAATTGCGAGAATGACGATAGTCATGGAGCAATTCGTATATCGTATGGTGTCAAAAGATACTTTTGACACCTACATCATTGATGTATATTTATCAAACTAAAGTAAAGTTGAGGCATATTATTATGGATGATAACAATAATTTAACACCGGAACAGAATGAAGAAGTTAAGGATTTTGCAGTTACGGAGAACAACTCCTGGGATGAGCATCAGCCCCAGGCAGGCCCCATCCCGCCACAGGGTCCGGGTAACATTCCCCCTCAGAATCCGAATATGGCTGCCCCTTCGAGACCGGGCATGGTTCCTCCGCAGGGAACAATACCTCCACAGGGCCCCGGCACCGTTCCTCCGCAGGCAGCATATCCTATCAACCCCGGTAAAAATCAGCCACCTGCTCTCATTCCTGAAATGTCAGTCAAGGACTGGATGCTGACCCTGCTGCTTGGTTATATTCCAATCGCAGGTCTGATCCTTAAAATCGTATGGGCAGCTGAGCATAACCCAAGGCCTGAAGAAAGAGGCAGAAAGAACTGGGCTATCGCAAGCCTTATCTGGAAACTCATCGGATATGTTATCTCGGTTGTATTATATTCAATATTGTCTGCAGTACTTTTGGGAATAATAGATTATTTCTTCTGATAGTTATTTGCATTAAAACAGCGCCGGTCCATCACGAACCGGCGCTTCTTATTGTCTTAAATATTACATAAGGAACTTGATCTTTCTAACACCAATAGGATCCTTAGCCTTACCCTTGAATACGTTTACAATAGCAGCGATATAAGCAATTATGATAATGAACTCGAAGACCGCTGTTACAAACACACCGGGAATAACGATGATGCAAGGGAGTAATGCAAGTATTGATGCTATCTCAAGTTTGATGGCATTCATCATATGGAATCTTGCAAACTTGGACTCCTTATGAAGGCTGCATACTATAACTCCAAGGAAGAAGAAGAAAT
Source organism: Butyrivibrio sp. DSM 10294 (assembly GCF_028539135.1). Taxonomy (NCBI): domain Bacteria; kingdom Bacillati; phylum Bacillota; class Clostridia; order Lachnospirales; family Lachnospiraceae; genus Butyrivibrio; species Butyrivibrio sp. DSM 10294. The sequence goes on from NZ_JANSWL010000045.1 coordinate 1,065, forward strand.
AAGGAAGTGCTGCGATCAGCTTGTTCTCCTTGATATCCTCCTCATCAAAATCAGCTGTGTGATCTGAAGGATCAAACTTTGGTGCCTGGGGTTTCATCTGAGGCTGTCCCTGAGGCTGCATGAACTGCTGTGGCATATTGCCCTGTCCCTGTCCGAAGGGCTGTCCTGCTGCTCCCTGCTGAGGTGCTCCAAATCCGGGGCGTCCGGGCTGACCCGGCATTCCGGGCTGTCCTCCCATTCCGGGCTGTCCTCCCATTCCGGGCTGACCTGGCTGTCTCAGCTGTCCGGGCATTCCGGGCTGTCCGCCAAATGCCGGCTGAGGGCCACCAAATCCGGGCTGTGGTCCGCCGAATCCAGGCTGAGGGCCACCAAATCCGGGCTGTGGACCTCCAAATGCAGGCTGTGGAGCCCCGAATCCGGGCTGCGGGCCGCCAAATGGTGGCATTGCGGGCTTATCTTCTGCAGCCGGCTTATCTTCTGCTACCGGCTTGTTCTCTTCATGTACTTCGTTATCTGACTTGGGCATTGCCATAACCGGAATTGGCTGTGGCATAGGTGAAGGCTCTGAGGAAGGAGCTGTATTAGCTTCAGTCTCAGAAGGCTTGTCTGTTTCTACTTTATCTGATGCAGGCTCGCTTGCAACAGCACTTGCAAGAGAATACCCGCAGTTATTGCAAAACATCACTTCATCTGCAACCTGGTTTCCGCAATTAGGACATATTTTCATATTCATTTACCTCCAACAATGAAATTTTTCACTTCCTCAATTCTACACTTTGAGCGGCTTACATGCAAACAAAATATAGTATTTTGCTGCATTTGACAAAAAGGCTGCGGTAATTTGCCGCAGCCCTTTCAAGTCACTTATTATTTTGCCAAAAATTCATTCTTATTTGCAATATTTATCAATAGTCTTTCTTATTGCTCCGGGACCCTCAATAAGCTCCATGAAATAAGAAACTATGCGGTCTGAAAGGCCAACTGCCTCCAGATCGGTTCCAAAGATGGTAGCGTCCTTAAGAAGAGGAAGTACAGCCGCCTTAACCTTGGCCTCATCCTTCTCTCCCAGTTTGATATCCTTAACAAATCCCATAGCCTTCTCAAGAAGCGGATCCGGACTCGGCTCAAAGGTATTGCCCGCATCATCAACAGCCATGAGATAACGAAGCCATCCCGCATGAACCATAGGAATGAACTTCAGATCGTTGACATCAAGCTCAGAAGATGCAGCATAGGCCTTGATGGTCTCACCGAATCTGATAGGGAGCTTCTGTGAAGTATCACAGGCTATTCTCTGAGGTGTATCGGGCATGAATACGTTGGGAATTCTAACGTTCACAACTGTATCGATAAACTCCTTGGGGCTGATAACTCCGGGATCGGTAACAACGGGAAGTCCCTCAGTGTAGCCAATCTTTTTAACCAGGTTTAAAAGAGATGCGTCCTTCATCTCATCGGAGATCTTGGTAAAGCCAAGAATGCATCCGTATACAGCAAGTGCTGTATGAAGAGGATTGAGGCAGGTGCAGACCTTCATGCGCTCTACCTTATCAACGGTCTCTTTTTCGGTAAAAATAACACCAACCTTCTCCAGAGCTGGTCTTCCGTTTGGAAACTTATCCTCAATAACCAGATACTCGCTCTCCTCTGCGTTTACGAAGGGAGCAACCCAGGTCTTCATGGAGGTAACCACGGGATCCAGCTCCTCCACTCCGTCTTTTCTAAGGATCTCGTCAACGGAATCGTCGGGTCTTGGTGTGATCTTGTCTATCATTGACCAGGGGAAGCTGACCTTGGTCTCATCATCGATATATGCTGCAAAGCCAGTGTCTGCCTTGCCATTCTCAGTCCAAGCCTTGGCAAAAGCGGATACTGCGGCGTAGAGCTTGTCTCCGTTGTGGGAGCAGTTGTCGGTGCTGACCATTGCGATCTTTTTCTCACCTGCAAGGTATCTTGCGTATAAAAGAGCGGCTACCTTGCCGATGTAGCTGGCAGGCTTCTCCGGGCCGTTTGCAAAATCAGCAGCAACTGCAGGAAGTGTCTCCCCTGCTGCATTTACAAGGCTGTAGCCCTTCTCTGTAATTGTAAAGGTTGCAAGCTGGAGACTGTCTGCGGCAAAGATCTCCTTGAGTCTGGCAAACTCTTTTTCATCGGAAGAATCCAGAATGCAGGACTCTGCGATGCTCTCTATAACGGACTTCTCAACATTGCCGTCAGCCTTCAGGGTTACAAGGATAGACAGGTTGTCGTGGGGGCGATACATCTTCTGGATGATCTCGTAGTCAAAGCCCTCAACAACGGTAAGTCCGGTGTCGTCAAGCCCCTCCTCCAGCATACGCTGTGACAGGTTGGCCTGAAATGCTCTGAAAATATTGCCGGCGCCGAAGTGAACCCACTTGGGAGCTGCTATTGTTTTCTCAATCATTTTGGCTCTGTCGTAGGTGGGAAGAAAATAGCCCTTCTCCTTCCAGACTGCGTCTTTGATACTCTCACTGTTTAACTTCATTTTCTATACCTCTCATCAAAAAATATGTCGGATCAGACTCCGCGCTTGTGGCTCTTGTCAATTGCTTCCCAGAGGCCGTTAAGGTAGGTTGCGCCAAGAGCTCTGTCATAGAGACCGTAGCCGGGCATAGCAACTTCTCCCCAGATCATTCTGCCGTGGTCAGGACGGATAGGGCCGTCAAAATCAGTCTCGTAGAGAGCCTTCATGATCTCGTACATGTCGAAGGTTCCGTCGGAGGACAGATGTGCTGACTCCTCAAAATTGGTGGGTGAAATGAATCTGAGGTTACGAACGTGGGCAAAATGGATTCTGCCCTTCAGTGCTCTTATCATGTGAGGCAGGTCGTTCTCAAGGCTTGTGCCGTAAGAGCCTGAGCAGAAGGTTACGCCGTTATGCACGTCGTCAACTGCGTTCATGAGCTTCAGGATATTTTTTTCATTGTTGATGATCCTTGGAAGACCGAATACAGACCAGGCGGGATCGTCGGGATGAATCGCCATCTTGATGTCATATTTGTTGCATACAGGCATGATAGCCTTAAGGAAATATACGATGTTCTCGAAGAGCTTGTCCTCATCGATGTCCTTGTAGAGTTCAAAAAGCTCTTTGACATGAGCCATTCTCTCTGGCTCCCAGCCGGGCATTACGGAGCCGTTGGTGTCTCCTGCCAGGGTCTCAAACATCTTGGCGGGATCGATGGCATCAACTGCCTCCTGGGTGTAGGCAAGAACCGTGGAGCCGTCAGCTCTTTTTCTTGCGAGTTCTGTTCTTGTCCAGTCAAAGACAGGCATGAAGTTGTAGCAGACCATGTGGATGTCCTCTTTGCCAAGGTTCTCCAGTGTCTTGATGTAATTATCTATATGCAGGTCTCTGTCAGCTGTAGCTGCCTTGATGGCGTCGGATACGTTGACAGACTCGATTCCGGAGATGTGCATCCCTTCGGCGGCAACGTCAGCCTTGAGAGCCTTGATCTCGTCCTGCTCCCAGAGCTCACCGGCCTGCTTGTTGTAGAGAGTTGTGATAACTCCTGTTACACCGGGGATCTGTCTGATCTGCCAGAGCTTAACCGTGTCAAATTCTTTGCCGTACCAGCGAAGTGTCATTTCCATGATAAATACCTCATTTTTCATAAAAGATTTAAGTTTCTTTTAATACTGTACAGTGACTGGGCTCTTGGTAGAATAGAATTTCTTGTTGCACACATTGCAAAAGTTGTTGCGTGTACCTATAATTAAAATTATGAAGAACAAACTACGATCATCTTTTAACACAAGACAATACATGCTTTCCTCGGATTTCGAGGTTTATTACTATTCAGACAAGGACTTCAAGACGCTGAGTCCCCACGCTCACAATTACTACGAGTTCTACCTTTTTATCGAGGGCGACATCACCATGGAGATTGTAAAAAACGACGGTGAGAAAGTCAGTCGCAAGCTGGAACAGGGGGATCTGATGCTGGTTCCTCCGGGAATCAGGCATCACGGCATCATGGGGGATTCCAAGAGAACCTATAGAAGATTCGTTTTCTGGATCAGCAAGAACTGCTGCAGCTCTCTTATGCAGGAGTCGGTGGACTACATGTACCTGATTCAGAAGGCAGAGGCTTTTCATCAGTATATCTTCCATCTTCCGCCGGCTGCTTTCCACCAGGTTGAGTCCAAGTTCCTGAGACTCCTGGAGGAGATCTCCAGCGAGAAATACGGAAGCGATGCGGTGCGGCACCTGTGCCTGTGCGATCTTATTATCACAATCAACAGGGCAATCTACGACGATGAGCACATGCAGTCAGAGAACGATGAGCTGTCTCTTTTCCAGAATATCCTGTCCTATGTGGAGAACAATCTGGAGGAGTCCCTGTCGCTGGATCAGATTGCCGGGAAGTTTTTTGTCAGTAAATATTATATCGCCCATCTGTTCAAGGATACGCTGGGCATATCGCTCCATCAGTACATTATCAAGAAGAGGCTGGCGGAGTGCCGAAGTGCCATCGTAAGCGGCGGAAGCATTACAGAAGTGTATGAAAAATACGGCTTTGGAGACTATTCCAGTTTTTTCAAGGCCTTTAAAAAGGAGTATGGCATGTCGCCGAAGGAGTACCAGAGCTGCCATATGATCTCGCCGGAGGGTTAACCATGGCTGTATGCGATGTCTGTCACAATAAATGCGATATTTCGGAGGGTAAGACCGGGGCCTGCCTTGCAAGAAAATGTGAGGACGGCAAGGTTGTGCCGGAAAATTATGGCATGATCACGTCAATCGCCCTTGACCCAATTGAGAAAAAGCCGCTGAATCTCTACCATCCCGGTTCCTATGTGGTTTCGGTGGGGAGCTACGGCTGCAATCTGCGGTGCCCTTTTTGCCAAAATCACGAGATTTCCTATGGGGTACCTAAGCAGCTCCCCTGCAGGTATATGGCGCCGGAGGAACTGGCAGATATTGCAAAAGAGTATGAACCTCAGGGAAATATCGGTGTTGCCTTCACCTACAACGAGCCACTTATTGGCCACGAATATGTTGTGGACACCGCCAAGCTGATACACGAGGCGGGAATGAAAACGGTTCTTGTTTCCAACGGAAATGCGTCGATGAGAGTATGCGAAGAGGTTTCGGAGCATATCGATGCGATGAATATTGATCTTAAGGGATTCACGGACGAATATTATGAGAAGGTGCTTCGCGGCAGTCGCAAGATGGTCATGGACTTCATCTCCCATGCTGCGACGAGGTGCCACATGGAGGTCACCACTCTCGTGATCCCGGGATTTAACGACAGTGATGAAGAAATGGAGAGGATATCTGACTGGATTGCCGGGCTTGACGGCGGAAGGGGCGCTGAGAATGTGGCGCTTCATATCAGCAGGTATTTTCCGAGATTTCATATGGACAGACCTGCGACTGATGTGGAGGTGATATATCATCTCGCGGAGGTGGCGGGGAAGAAGCTGAAGCACGTATATACAGGGAATTGCTGAGTTTTGTGGGACGGATGTGAGTCAAAAAGAACCGTCCCCTTTGACTCGCAACCGTCCCCTTGTGATAAAGGAGGTAGCTTATGCCGATTCTAGGTGCATTCATGGTTCCACATCCGCCGATAATCCTGCCGGAGGTAGGAGGCGGCGAAGAAGAAAAAATAGCTCTGACAACACAGAGTTATCAGAAAGTCGCTGATATGATCGCTGCTCTTAAGCCGGAAACCATCATTATTTCCAGCCCCCACAGCATCATGTACGCGGACTATTTTCATATTTCTCCGGGCAAGTATGCCTCCGGGAATATGGGAAGATTTCGCGCATCCCAGGTGAAGTTCCGGGAGGAATACGACACAGAGCTGGTGGATAAGATAAGTTCCCTGTGCGAAGAAGCTGATTTTCCCGCAGGCCCTGACGGAGAGCGGGATCCGGAGCTGGACCACGGGACCATGATTCCTCTTTACTTTATCAGGCAGAAATATAACGATTTCAAGCTGGTGCGGATAGGCTTATCCGGCCTTCCGCTTCCCATGCACTACGAATTTGGACAGATAATCCAGAGGGCTGTGAATTCACTTGGCAAAAAAGTCGTGTTTATCGGAAGTGGAGATCTGTCCCACAAGATGAAGGAAGACGGACCTTACGGCTTTGCTGCAGAAGGGCCGGTATATGATGAGCGCATCATGCAGGTCTGCGGCAGCGGCGAATTTGATAAGCTCCTGGATTTCGATGAGAATTTCTGTGAAAAAGCGGCTGAGTGCGGCCACAGGTCCTTTACCATCATGGCAGGAGCCTTGGACGGTGTGTCTGTGAAGGCTACGGAGCTGTCCCATGAGGCCACCTTCGGCGTTGGCTACGGTATATGCACCTTCGAGCCGGGAATGCCTGATGATTCAAGGCATTTTCTTGATAAATGGCGTGATGAGAAGGTGTCTACCCTTGCCTCCCACCGCGAAAATGAAGACCTGTATGTGCAGCTGGCCAGATTCTCACTGGAGTCTTATATCAAAGCGGGAACACGCATCAGTAGAAGCGATCTTAAGGATGATAAGTGGAAAGCGCTGCCGGCAGAGATCTTTTCCAAGAAAGCCGGAGCCTTTGTTTCCATACACAAAGACGGCGCCCTGCGCGGCTGCATCGGAACCATACTTCCCACAAGGGAGTGCGTTGCCGATGAGATACTTCAGAACGCCATAAGTGCTGCTGTAAATGATCCCAGATTTTCCCCGATCCGCGAGGATGAACTGCCCTATCTCGAGATGAGCGTTGATGTTCTTGATACACCTGAACCAATCTCAGGGCCTGAAGAACTGGATGTCAAGAGGTACGGTGTGATCGTGACCTCAGGAAGAAAACGGGGCCTGCTGCTTCCTAATCTCGATGGGGTTGACACCATTGATCAGCAGATTGAGATTGCCTGCAGAAAGGCGGGGATATATGAAGATGAGGAGTATACGATGGAAAGATTTGAAGTAGTAAGACATGAGTAAAACAATGAAATTCATCGGATGACAGAAGGGACGGTTCTTTTTGTTTCTTTTATCCAGACCTTTCTTGCCAAAAATACTATGCCTATAACCATAATCGCAATAACAACTTCCGTAATATACTCCGCTCCCGCTATTCCGGATTTTGCTATCAATACTGTTACTGCGTCGAAAACGGCATGTATAAGCATCGATAAAACATACATCCGGAGTTTATTGTTTTTTACCCCAAACCATACGAGAACGGACAGTGCCATGTGAATCGTGATGGCCAGTATTCTCTCTACAATTCCCAGAAGAAAAGCTGCAGGTGCTATGGTTGTCAGCGGCTGTATCTGCTCTATAAATACATCCACACTCTCAGCCGGCAAGGCCGATGTAACAGTTCCTATTGTCCCGGAATTGATCATAATCGACATCACGATATTGCTAATCATGGTAATTCCAAGAATTGCCATTGCCTCGAAGCCGCCGTGGCCTGCGCCATACATAAGGGCGTTGATATCCTTGTCCCTGAACTGCTTCATAACAGTCTTGAATGCCACAAGCCTTCCGGTCTCTTCAAAAAGTCCCGCCATCAGTCCGCCATAGATGGCAAACAGTAGGATATTATTCTGAACCGTTTTTCCAACGGGTGTTGGAAGAAAAATATTGTGAACTATGGACTCCAGGATCAGCGCAAACACCAGCATCACCAGGCATCCGATCAGAAATGGCGGCACATCTGCGCCTTTTTTCTTAAGGTATAAAAGAATTAACAATGGGATCGCAATTGAACAGATTGCAGCTACTCCCATCATTACAATCGATATGGTTGAAACTGTTCCGGTAATCATAATGATATCCTCCTAGTGAATATCAAATTCAGGCGGCTCGTCCATGGTCTCTGAGACGTATTTACCGTCTTTCTTCCTCTGCTTGACACATTCTGTAAGTAAGTATTCTATCTGTCCGTTCACTGAACGGAAGTCATCCTCCGCCCAGGCAGCTATGGCATTGTATAACTTCTCGTTCAGTCGAAGCGGAACCTGCTTTTTTTCTGCCATCAGTACAGGCTTCCTGAGTTAACCACAGGCTGTGCGTCGTGGTTACCACAGAGAACTACGAGAAGGTTTGAAACCATGGCTGCCTTGCGCTCCTCGTCAAGTTCCACAAGTTCTTTTTCATTAAGACGTTCCAAAGCAAGCTCTACCATTCCAACTGCGCCGTCTACAATAAGCTTCCTGGCGTCAACAACTGCTGCCGCCTGCTGTCTCTGAAGCATTGCTGCTGCGATCTCAGGTGCATATGCAAGATATGTGATCCTTGCATCAACGATCTCGATGCCGGCATCTGCAACTTTGCCCTGAATCTCCTGCATGATCCTGCCTGCCACAAGCTCTGTGGAACCACGAAGGCTTCCGTCATCTGCCTGTCCGTCGCCGGTGGTATCTACGTTCTCGGTTACGTCGTAGGGGTATAACTTAACTACGTTTCTGACTGCAGTGTCACACTGAAGTGAAAGATATTCCTTGTAGTTGTCTACTGAAAAAACTGCCTTGGCTGTATCTGTAACTTTCCACATAACAGCAACTGCGATCTCAACAGGGTTACCAAGGATGTCGTTGACCTTCTGACGTGAATTGGAAAGGGTCATGACCTTTAGAGAGATCTTTTTGTTTCTTACGGATGTCTCAAGATTCACATTGCCGGTCTGAAGAACAGCTGTGAGCTTGTTCTTGTTGTTGTCGGAAATGTCTCCGCTCTGTCCCAGCTTGGTGTCTGCTGCGGGGTTAACCGATGTGCAGAAGGGATTAACAAAGAAGAAGCCGTCACCCTTGAGGGTTCCCACATATTTACCAAAGAGTGTAAGCACCAGCGCCTCGCCGGGTTTAAGGATCTTAAGTCCAAGATAGAAGACCCAGCCAACGCATAAATAGATGCAGCCGGCAACAAAAATTGTTACATACATTCCCTTGTTGGTGTTGCCGTCAAGCCCCATGGCTGACCAGATAAGTGCTACACAGGCTGCCACATATAGCAATGTGATAAGAATAAGGGCTGCCATTCCGTTCTTGTGTCCCTGAATTTCTCTTTCTTTTATGTTTTCATTCATGATGTTCACCTCCGTTTATTTGAAAGAAACATAATTTGTATATATTTGATATCATAATGATATCACTCTAATTTCAAAAGTCAACTAGTCTATTTTCCTGGAATGGCAATATATAGAGATGACACGGGGATGGTTCAATGAGTCAATGGGGACGGTTCTTTGTGACTCGCTTCGTGAGTCACAAAGAACCGTCCCCATTGACTCATTGAACCGTCCCCGTGTCATCTACTCTGTTATCTACTTCTTTTTACTTCAGCTTCTCACCGCCCACCTCATCTTAGTGGACTTACTTCTTGGATTTATCCTGCACTCCTCAGCTGACGGCCGAATCACATCGCTGGACACATCGCTGTAGATTCCGGCCTTTTTAAGCTCCTTGAAGGACTTTTTAACCAGTCTGTCCTCTCCGGAATGGAAGGTAAGGATTGCTGCCCTTCCGCAGGGATTAAGCACATTCGGAAGTTTCTCAAGGAAGGAATAGAGCACTTCGAATTCGCTGTTCACATCGATTCTGAGCGCCTGGAATACTCTGGCGCAGGACTTCTTGATCGCATCCTGCTTCTCTTCCTTTGGCACCTTCCAGAGGGCATCCTCTATGGCCTTTCTGAGGGCTGTTGTGGTGTCCATGGGATCACCTTTTTTCATAAGGTTAAAGACCTTCTCGGCAATCTCCTGTGCATAGGGTTCATCGGAGTTCTCTATCATCATTCCGATGAATTCCTCTTTGGTTATGTTGTGAAGGCGCTCTGCTGCCGACTCTCCGTGTTCAGGATCAAGTCGAAGGTCCAGAGGTCCGTCAATCTTGTAGGAAAAACCTCTTGAAGGATCATCAATCTGCATTGAGGATACTCCAAGGTCCGCCAGGACAAAATCAAACTTTCCCGCTTCCTCAGCAACTTTATCGATATTGGCGAAATTGATAAGTCTGAACTTGAAATTATCCTCGGAAAAGCCTGCTTTTCTAAGGCGTTCCACTGTCTTCTTGGACTCAATCGGGTCTATGTCAAGGCCGTAGATGCAGCCATCACCCCGGAGCTGCTCCAGCATCCTTGAGGTGTGCCCGCCATAGCCCAGCGTGCAGTCAAGGCCCTGCTGCCCGGGCTGTATCTGCAGAAAATCCAGTATCTCCTTAACCATGATGGAAATATGCATTCCCGCAGGTGTTGAGCCCTTGGATATTACATGAGCCACGGTATCTGCGTACTTCTCCGGGTCTCTTTCCTTATATTTTTCCTCGAATTTCCTGGGATATTTTCCCGAGTAATGTACTCTTCGTTTGTGTTTGTTTTCTTCCATAATTTCGCTTTCTGTCGTAATAATCCATTTTTTCAGGCAGTAAGTCTGTATCCCCGCCCATGCCGGCTATTTTCTGACAGTCATCTCGCCGGCCATATTTATTGAATAATAGTCCCGGATCTCATGGAGGTCCTGCGTCATTCCCAGTATCCACATAAGCTTGGTAAGAGCCGCTTCCCCGGTCATGTCATGGGCCTCAAGAGCTCCTATCTCGAGAGTTCTTTTCCCTGTCTCGTAGACATCCATCTTGGAACCCTCGTAGCGGCACTGGGTTCCCACCACCACTGTCATTCCGCCCTTTATAAGCTCATCCAGCGTGGATATGAAGTCGTGCTTTAGAAAAGGCATTCCGCCGATGCCGTAGGCCTCGATATACAGGCCCTTGTAACCCTGATCCGCCAGGGATTCCAGAAGGCTCCTGTGGATGCCGGGGAACATTTTTATCATGCAGACCTTGTCCGAATAGGCGTTGGAGAGCTTGAAGATTCCGGTCCTCTCCGGAACTGCCGCCGTGTCGATCTTCATTCCCAGCGAGCTTATGGTGGCAATATTCGGATAATTGATGCTCTCAAAGGCGTCAAAGCTAAGGGAGCGGACCTTGGAAGCCCTGCAGCCCAGCATTACTTTTCTGTTAAAAGCGACAAATACGCCCGGAATCTGGCTTGCAGCCATGTGTATCGCGCATCTGCAGTTCTCCATAGCATCCGCCACCGGATTGGTTATGGACAGCTGCGAGCCTGTGATCACCACCGGGATTCCGATATTCCTCAGCATAAAAGAGAGCATTGAAGAGGTGTAGGCCAGTGTGTCCGTTCCGTGGATCACCACGATGCCGTCATAGCTGTTTCTGCTCTCCCCTATTCTGGCTGCCAGAGCGCTCCAGTCCTCGGGAAAAATGTTTGCACTGTCCAGGGAACAGAAATCCTCGATCTCTATGTCAACATCTCCCGATACCATCCTGAGCTCTTTTTGCATGTCATAGATGGACAGCCCCGGAATAAGGCCGCTCTCCTTCATAACTGCAGACAGAGTGCCTCCGGTATTTATGATAAGAATCTTTTTTCTCACGTAAAACTCCTTTATATTAAAGTCAGTGACCTAATTTCTTGCATGTTCGTAACTATCATACCATATTTGGCATTGCAGCTTCCAATTGTGTCCCGGATTGTTTACAAACAGCGACAATATCGTTAGAATAAGTGACTGACGAGAGGGGAAAAATCATGAGTCTATCGATTATATTGCAGCAGATGGGCGTCATCTGCATATTGGTTTCCATAGGAATACTGCTACAGAAAAAGGGCGTGGTGGATGACCTCACCTCCAAAAAGCTGTCCGCCATCGTTGTGGATGTATGCAATCCCGCACTGATAATGGCCTCTATCCTTGGCGGAAATATCACAGCAGGCCGCAGAGACCTGATATACGCCGCAGGACTTGGTGTGGCATTCTACGCATTCCTGGTGGTCATTGGCATGTTCCTGCCAAGGCTCCTTCATGCTTCTCCGGATAACCGCAAGTTCTACAATCTGATGTGTGTTTACACCAATACCGGTTTCCTTGGTATCCCAATCGCCAAGGCAATACTTCCTGCCAACGCAATAATCTACGTTATAGTTATAAATATTTTTTACAGTCTGCTTTTTTACACCCATGGTCTCGCAGTTCTGGACCACGGGACTTCTAATTCGGGCAAAAAAGAGGGCAGTTCCCTGAAGCAGATCATTAACCCGGGCATAATCATGGAGTGCCTTAGCCTTCTTGTGTTCTGGTTCAGCATCAAGCTTCCGCCGATACTGGAGAACACTGTGATCTACGTAGGAAATGCCACAATTTTCCTATCCATGGTGCTGCTGGGCGTATCCATCGCCAGATCTCGCTTTACGGATTCCCTGAAGGACTGGAGGATTTGGGTATTCATCGCCTTAAGACTGGTACTGCTGCCAATTCTTGTTGTCCTTATCCTTCACAGCGTATCCTTCGATAAGACCGCAACTTTGGCAATGTGCCTTATGGCTGCGGTTCCTGTGGGAAATCTTCCCATGATCCAGGCGGAGAAAAAGGGCATGGATACCACAATTTTATCCTCTGCAATAGCAGTCACAACGGTTGTGTCCATCGTCACGATAACAATACTGATCGCCGTAGCAACTGCGGTTCTATAAAAAAACAGCCCTGTCACCGGGGCTGTTTTTGGATTGTCCTATATGTAAGTTCAAGCATTCCTATATTGAGCGCTGCAAAGATCAAGAGATATACCGGCATTATTCCGATTCCGATATTCTGCTGAAGATGTCCGAATACCATGGGCATAAAGGTGCTTCCCACATAGGCTGAGGCCATCTGAAGACCTATCACCGCAGCGCTGTGTCTTTTGCCAAAATTTGTTGGTGCCATGTGCTGAATTGCAGGATACACCGGTCCCATCCCCGTTCCGATGATCACGAAGCCTGCTGCCGCCGCAAGATATCCGCCTATTGGCATCGCAACCAGCATTATTCCCACAATTTCAACTATAATTCCTATTCTGATAAGGAGCCTGTCCCCCAGTTTATTAGACACAAATCCGGAGATGAGCCTTCCCAGCATCAGTCCTCCAAATACAAGGGAGCCGAAGGATGCTATCAGCTCGTCGCTAAGTCCTGCCCTGGTTCCGGCAAAATAGCAGGGAGTCCAGAGAAAACAGGTGGCCTCCCCTGCGCAGTAAGCAAAGAAAGCAACCAGCGTAAGCACTACTCCGGGAACCTTCAGCGTCTCCCTGATCCCTGCGCTGTCCGCAATCTCATCACTTCTTGCTTCTTCATTCTTTTTCCAGAGAGGCAGTGATAAGATGCACACAATAAGTATCCCTGTCTGCAAAAAAGCTGTCCATCTATAGCCTTCATTCCATCTTGCATATTTCAGCGCCAGCGCCATGATAGAAGGACTGATAACTGCGCCAACACCGTAGAAGCAGTGGAGGAAATTCATTACAGAGCCTGAATAATTATTGGCCACATAGTGATTCACGGAGGCGTCTATGGCGCCGGCTCCAAGTCCATAGGGTATCGCAAAGAAAAAGAGCATAGCGTACTGCCCCGAAAACGAGAAGCCCAGAAGCCCAAACACTGTCAGCATTATGGAAAAGATCACTATCCATTTTGTATGAAATTTCTTGATAAGCTTTGGACTTAGAAGTGCCGAAATGATGGTCATAAAGGAAATGGTCATTGACACATATCCTGCATAGGACGAGGGTACGTTAAAGACCATCTGCATTTTGGGCCATCCTGAGCCCAGGAGCGAATCCGGAAGTCCAAGACTAATAAATATCAAATATATAACCGCTAACAACAAACCCATGATTACTGTTCTCCACTATTTTTTTATCAAGTATTTCTCCATTTCATGTGATTCTCCTTATACTGCGACTATTCAGTAAATATTTCCAGCTTAGAAATGAAATCCTCCAGAATGTATCTGGAATCTGCGTCAGTATATATGCGGATCTTGGGGTTATCCTCTTTTACCTCTGAGGATGTGTCCTCAAGAACCAGAGGCGCTGTAGCATCGTGATAATGACCACAGCCCGGGTTAATGGCGATGGCAATGGCCGGAGAATCTCCGAGGGACCAACTCTCTCCCCGGGTCCAGCCTGCAAAAGATGAATTATTGTAGTTCACCAGGTTCTCAAAAAGATGCTGACCTGTCTTGCCGCAGCGGCCTATTCTTCGCTGGATCTCTGCAATTCCTATGTTTATGGTGATATACACATGAGATGGAACAAGCCAGAGATTTACGCCGCTTTGAAGCACATAGTTGGCAGCTTCAATATCGTTTACAGAATTGAATTCCGTAAATGGCGCCTTGCAGGGAGCTTCCCCATGGGTTCCTATCCAGATGACTGTGACTTTGTCCTTTATCTCGGGCTCTGTCATAATAGCCTTAGCCACATTGGTGATGGCACCCTGACACAGGATGAAAAGGGGATGTTCATCCTCTTTTTTGGCTTCGTTTATGATGAAAGTAACCGCTTCAGAGACTTCCGGATCTGCGCTAAGAGGCCCCTTTTGCCCCTTAAGAACAGGAATGTCAAAAGGCAGCTCCGTATATGTTGTTTTATGATGTGCACTATAATCTTCTCTGAGATTGTCAAGAATAGTCTGAATCTCGTCATAGCTTCTTTCCATGGAGCCTGCTTCCTTGAAATGCTCCGCAACAATGCCCTTAACTATAAGCTTCGGGCTAAGAAGCCCATGGACGATGGCAAAGGGATCGTCCGCTTCGCAGGCTGCATCTGTATCTATGATAACTCTTATTTTCTTGTAATCCGGAATAGTGAAATTGAACCCCATTTTTGTGTCCCCCTGTGAATTCAAATGATCTCTGTACTTGCAAATATGCACTTTCATTTTAGTATAATTATGAGCAAAAGAAAAACCCCAGGTCAAACCCCAATGTCATTAAGTTAAGTGTGACGACAATAAGACTCTTATACCAGAAATGGTATAGGGGTCTTTTTTTTTGAAAAAAATAGTTGACAGCAGGACTGAAAAGTGCGGCCGCTTTCGCTACTGATTATATTTTATAGGTAGCGAAAGCGGCCCTTGAAATTGTAAGCATAATTCTCGATTTCAAGGAGGTGCACATGAAAACAC
>NZ_JANSWL010000046.1:0-7501 GCF_028539135.1 Butyrivibrio sp. DSM 10294
CATAAACGGGGCTGCAAATATCTTAAGAAAAGTATTCCCAAAGGTAACCCAATGGGATAGGGGCATAGTGGACATGCCCTGTTCTGCATGCTGCGTAGAGCAGCCTGCAGGTTCATGCCGCGAAGCGGCGTAACAGAAACCCTTTCCGACGCAGAGTCGGTGGAGGTAGTTCATATGGGCATTGTATTTTCCCTCGGCAGCTTTATCAGTTCAATGGCATATTTATTGTTTTTGCTTTCTGTTGGAATGTACATCGCGATACAGAAATTCTTGGCAGAGCAGACGAATTAATGAAAACATATGGCAGAACACCATCAGGTAGTTGGTTGTGTTCTGCCATTTTCGTGAATGCTCATTTTTTTCTTTGTACAAACTTATTAACAATAGCGTTCAAATCTATAGTCGCAACGCAGATAAAGACAGGAACAAATACTATAAGATATCGAGCTCTTGTCTCAAATAATGTTACAAAAAGAAACATACCTATTGAAGATGTAACAAGAACTGTTTTAGCTCTGGTCTTTTCCAGTATAACTGAAAATGCCATCAGGAATAATACAGCTAGCCAAGCAGCCTGTTTTATGGCAAGATGATATTTCCAATACTTTCCTGTATGATAAAAGATTTCTCTTAAAAACGGGCTTATTCGTTCATTCTTTTCATCATAAATTGTATGATAAAAGTTTCCTTCCAATCCCCAGGCAAATGAGCCGTCGTTAAAATTCGACAAAGTTTTCTTTCTTAGATGGTTAAGAAGTCCTAAGGTACCATAATCATGTAGCCTTTGGCGAATCACCTGTTTTTGAGCATTAGCTCGCTCAGTTTTATCTAATATGCCTGAGGATAGTGCTACATCATCAGGATTCCACGCTCCGCCTCTTCTTTCATTGAGACCCATCATAAGCATGTGTAGCGCTCCCAGATTCATGTTTTCATCAATTTCAATTCTTGTATAAGCAATTGCCTTCTTGAACAACCCTTGTGAAGCAATAACAGTTATGGCAACTATCATTAACATTGCTATGAAGTATTTTGTTCTATTTTTAATAACGCTTTTACTAATGTCTTTCAGTCCATAGATTATTTCAGTTATGACAATTGCTATAGCCATGATCAGTATCATTGGCTTTAATTTGTAGCCCCAATAAGATAGAAGTGTAATGGTAAACGTTCGCCATAGCTTTTTTTTAGTGGGGACCCTGCGAAAAAGCTGATACTGCCTCATAATTAAAATGGGAAATACCAATCCCATTGAATCTGTATATGGTATTACAATCCA
This sequence comes from Butyrivibrio sp. DSM 10294, assembly GCF_028539135.1. Taxonomy (NCBI): domain Bacteria; kingdom Bacillati; phylum Bacillota; class Clostridia; order Lachnospirales; family Lachnospiraceae; genus Butyrivibrio; species Butyrivibrio sp. DSM 10294. Next base: position 1,280 of record NZ_JANSWL010000046.1, read on the forward strand.
ACCGGATATTCCTAATAAAATGCAAAATATTATCCATCCGATCCAGGCAAATCCATTATTGTCGGTCTCGTCATAGATTACTTCGTATACTGTACGTGCGGTAAGCGAATATAAGAAACACTGCACCAATATTATGAATGCTCTACCATCCCATGAATCGATTACTCCGTAATACGCATTTATTTTACATAGGACATAATCCACAAAAAGGATGAACTGATTATTGGGATACATTGAATAGTACAGGCTATTGTCGGGTGTATTTCCCCAGGTAAGTTCTTTCGCATCGTCAAAAACGACTCCGGCATCCCATCCGGTTGCAAAATAAATGTTCATTGCTAAATAGCTTAATGCTATAAACAAAATTCCGGTTGCAATATTTAGCTGTTTTTTTTGCTTTAATTGGTTTGGGGAATCCTTAGAAGCTAGTACCCCCCCTAGGAAAAGCGGCACTATACCGCCAATTAAAAGCAAAATCTCATGGAGAAGGAATGATTTTCTGAATGCATAATTATCTTTTCCACATAACATGATAAGAGACAGAATTACAATTAAACATACAGAAAATATGATATATATGCTGTTTGCCAAAAAATCAGATAATCTATTTCTAATACTATTGTCCATGATATACTCCCTCCCAAATATTCCTTATTATACCACGTAAAATCCATCTTAAGTATGCGTAATGGGTTTTTTGGTGATACATCTATCCTTTAATATGTATATAATGGTGAATATATTTGCATGCTGTAGTGGTCTATTTGTTACAAGCGTTATGTAGGAGGTTTAGGAAATATTATGGCGAATATTTGGGAAATTCTTCATAAACCGGATACGGTCGTGTTCTTTGATATAGACGGAACACTTACAAGCTACAACTATGGGCAGCACCACGCTCATCATGAGCTGGATGGCACTCCGGAATTTCGTGATGTGAATATCTATGCTGATTGCAAGAGGCTTAAGCCTCTCTATGACTATATCTGCAGTCATGACGTGAACAGACTCTTTTGTATATCAAGGGAACCTCATGGGCATGAGGCCTGGAAGTCTGAGATGGTGGAGCGCCTGTATGGTATCCCCGCATCTCATTGCTTCTATACCCTCGAGGCAAGAGAGAAGCCTGAGATTGTCATGGATAAGGTAAAAGAGTTGTTTCCGGGCATAGATCCTGAATCCGTGGTCCTGATGGATGATAATGATGATACCCTGGGAATGTACATGGCTAGGACGCCTTTCTGCACGGCTCATCCTATGATTTTCATGGAACATATATAAGTAGAGTATAAATGTCTGTTGACATCAAGTTGTCTGTCAATTATACTTACAACTAATATTTTTCAGAAAGAGATGTTGTTATTATGATAAGATTCGCACTCATCAATTCAATCGCACCATCAGATTCCAATCCCGTGAATAATAATGATCAGGGGTCTGATTGTGTTATGTTTGATGAGGATGCTTCGAAGTGCATGATGTAAAATCTTAGCATAATTTATAAGTAATTAAGCCTCATCAGACTTGGAAATTAGTTTGATGAGGTTTTTTATATTAATGATATGGGTGTCAAAAGTCAAAAATGCGTACATGCTTGCATGTTAAGCATTTTGACTTTATGACCCGAACAAATATGAGGAATAAGCAATTTACGCAGTAAATTAGCGTTTTCCGAATATTTGCAGAATTGCGAAAATGACTTTAGTCATGGAGCAATTCGTATATCATATTAATTTCAGGAGGAGAAGATTATGGAACTAATTACCGAAGGAGCAACAAGAGAAGAAATCGTCAGCAGTTTCTATGGCCAGTATGAAGAGGACAGCCGCCTTGAGAGGTCGATTCATGGAAGGCTTGAATACGCTACCACTATGAATTACATCCATAGATATGCCGATAAGAACTCCAGAGTATTGGAGATAGGCGCGGGCACCGGAAGATACTCTATAGCCCTTGCCAAGGAGGGCATGGATGTAACGAGCGTTGAACTGGTTGAGAGTAACCTTGGCATTCTCAGGAAGAACAGCGAGGGTATGGCCAATATCCGTTCATTTCGGGGAGATGCTACAAGCCTTGAGATGCTGGAGGACAATTCCTTCGATGTTACGTTGGTTTTCGGCCCTCTCTATCACCTGTATGAAAAAGATGAGGTGAATAAGGCAATTGATGAAGCCATAAGAGTGACCAAGCCCGGCGGAGTTCTGCTTTTTGCCTTCATTTCAATCTACGCCATAATGTATTCCAACTATTTTTGCGGCAACTGGGGGTTTGGACAGGAGGAGAATTTCACTGAAGATTATGGCATTAGGCACTTTAAGGAACAGCTTTTTACCGGATATGACATCGTCGAGTTTGAAGAATTATTCAAGGCAAAAGATGTATCATGGATCACCACCACAGGCGTTGACGGCTTGATCGAACCGCTTGAGCCCAGGGCTGATTTTGCAGTATCGGAGGAGGATTTCAAGAAGCTGTCCGACTGGTACCTTCATTTCTCTGAGAAAAGAGAACTTCTTGGAAACACCAACCATCTGCTGTATATCTGCCGTAAGAAGGATAATTAACAATAAAACATAATTCTTTTATCAAAAAGTTCTTGCAAATAGATAAACATGCGATACAATCACATTGCGCACAATGCAACGTGGTTTGTTAAAGAGGTATCACAATGAATAATTTATCTGCAAATCAAAAGAGAATCAGCTTAGTACTTAAGCTTGCTGCCAGGGCTAAATAATAACGAGATAGGATTAAATGCCATGTATCGAGTTTGCATTATTCGGTACATGGCATTTTTATGTCAACGGATAGGCTTAGGGGATAATCTGGTATTATAAAAAATATCATTATTGGCTATTTCTATATTACCAACAACTGCTATATAATTGCACTTAATTTAAGTGATTAGTAAGGGAGATGCAGGAAAAATGAGAGTTGCTGCAATTAACGATCTGTCAGGATTCGGTAAATGCTCACTTATGGCAGATATATCAGTCATGACTTCCATGGGAATTGAGGTCTGTCCGGTTCCGACAGCTGTTCTGACCGCGCAGACAGGTTTTCCCTCCTACTATATGCACGACACCTCGGATATGGTGTCACATTGCAGGCAGGAGTGGAAAAATGCCGGAGAGAGCTTCGAGGGTATTTTGACCGGCTATATGCCCCAGTGCCGGGTTGCCGATGACGTTCAGGATTTTGCCAATGCTTTTAAAACAGACAATACAGTCCTTCTGGTGGATCCCGTTATGGGAGACGGCGGCAGGTGTTATTCCAATTATTCAGCCGAAATGCTGGAAAAGATTAAAAAACTGGTGTCCATGGCAGACATCATAACTCCCAACCTGACAGAGCTGTGCCTTCTTGCCGGTGAAGACCCGGAGAGGGTGTTGGAGGCCGCAGCCGGCAACGATGGCATCGAACGTATCATAGAGATCGCCAAAAGAGTCAGATCACATGATTTGCAGAGCATCGTGGTAACAGGAATTGCTGTGAACGAAGAGGAAATAGGTAATCTGGTAGTTCACCCAAACGGTGCAGATGTGATAACAAGTCCCCAGAACGGCCGAAGCTATTCGGGAACAGGAGACCTTTTTGCGGCAGCGCTTCTTAGTAACGTACTTATAGGAAAAGATATAGTGGAAGCAGTTAAGGCAACTGCAGATTTCATATACAGAGCTGTTATGGGAACGGATGCAAAGGACCGTAACTATGGCGTTGACTATGAAAAAGTATTGTATGAAGGGATTGGAGGACAAAGATAAGATGGCAAGAGAAAACGTAAGATCAAAAACCAGACTGATGGCACTTACAGGCGTTATGGCTGCATTAACCGTGATTTTTACTGCATACATTTTTCATATTCCTGTGGGAGTGAACGGTGGCTATGTTCACTTCGGAGATACAATAATCTACCTGGCAGCAGCTCTACTGCCGGCGCCCTATGCTATGCTGGTGGGAGCTCTTGGAGGCGGTATTGCAGACCTTCTTACTGCGCCTATGTGGGTAATACCAACTGTTATTATTAAATCGCTCATAGTACTTCCTTTTTCAAGCCGTGGCAACAGGCTTTTGTCAAAGCGAAACATGGCTGCTCCGGTCATAGCATTTTTAATCTCAGCTACAGGATATTATATTGCAGAGATGATTTTATTCGGTACGAAGGTTGCGATTTTTTCAGCTTTTACCGGTAGTTTTGTTCAGTCCGGAGGAAGTGCACTCTTTTTCTACATTCTGGCGGTAGCCCTTGACACTTCCGGTATCAAAAAGACGATTTTTCAGTTCTGATAATTACATAAGCTTGGGAGGATAATAAAATGGCGGATATTCTATACAAATACAAGACTTCAGTCTATGCGAATATTACTAATAAGTGTAATTGCAGGTGCACCTTCTGCATCAGATTCCTTAAGGACGGCGTGGGGGATGCCGATACTCTGTGGCATCAGGTGAACCCCACCAAGGAAGAAGTTATAGAGGCAATACGAGGCTATAATTTTGAAGGCTTTGACGAGCTGGTTTTCTGCGGATATGGTGAGCCTACCTGTGCCCTTGATATTTTGCTGGAAGCAGCGAGAGTTGCAAAGGAGGAGAAAGGGCTTAAGACCCGCCTTAATACCAACGGACTTGGAAACGAGGAAAACGGCAGGAATATTGTTCCTGAACTTGCCAAGGTGATCGACAGCGTATCTATCAGTCTTAATGCGCCGGACAGCGCTAAATATGAGTCTGTTACCAGACCTCAGGTAGAGGGCGCCTTCGATAAAATGGTGGATTTTGCGGGGAAGTGCAAGGAAGAGATCGGGAACGTTAAGTGGTCCATAGTGGATGTTCTTCCCGAAGACCAGATAGAAGCGTGCAAACAGCTGTCCGAAAAGACCGGAATAGAACTTAGGATCAGACATTTCACCTGATATTGTAAATATTGTATATGTTCATACTATGGAGGATTCCGACATGACAGTATCTTACCCTTACAGCATCAGAGACGTACATATAAGCGATCCGTTTATTCTTGCGGATGCCGGATCAGGCTTTTACTACACCTATGTCCAATTTGTCGACACCGAGAGATTTCCTGAGGCAAAGTGTGATGAGGCATGCTTCTATGTGTTAAAATCACCGGATCTTGTCAACTTTTCAGAGCCAAAGGTATGCTTTCGAAAAGGAGATTTCTGGGCGGATAAGGACTATTGGGCACCGGAATGTCACATCTGGAAGGGGAAATACTATATTATTTCTTCATTCAGAGCAGAGGGAAAATACCGCGGATGCCAGTGCCTGGTATCCGATTCTCCGGATGGCCCCTTTATGCCTGTAGGTGACGGCCCGGTTACGCCAAAAGGCTGGCACTGTCTTGATGGGACACTGTATGTGGACGAAGAAGGTGCACCCTGGATGATATTTTGCCATGAGTGGATGCAGGTCTATGATGGTCAGATCTGCGCAGTTAAACTAAATGATGATCTGTCAAAAGCAGTATCGGAGCCGGAGATTTTGTTCAGGGCATCGGATGCTCCCTGGCGCGGCAATTCTGCTGCTGACGGAGGGCTTGTAACCGATGGCCCTTTTTTGTACAGATTAGAGTCCGGGACCCTAATAATGCTCTGGTCCAGCTTCTCCGAAAGAGGCGGATATACAGTTGGATACGCCAGATCTGCCAGCGGTACAGTGCATGGCCCCTGGATTCAGGAAAAGATCCCTTTATATGCGCTTGATGGCGGACATGCAATGCTATTTAAGACCTTCGAAGGTAAGCTCATGATGTCACTTCATTGTCCCAATATTCATGAGAAGAAGAGAATTCTCTTATTCGAGATGGAAGAGCGCGGCGATAGCATTGCAATAATAAATGAGGTAACCGGAAATTGGTACAATGCTGCCGGCGGAAGTGCAGAGAGATGGCGTTATAATACGCCCTGCAGTGAGCCATTCTTTATGTGAAAATGCATGAACAATCCGGTTTGATATTTAGTGTGAAAAAAATCGTTAAATAAAGTGTTGACACTTATATTGCACAGTGATATATTTATCTACGTTGCCGCTGCGGACAGGACACATCGAAAAGCCCGCAAAGGCAGTAGTGGAGCGGATTCTAGGCTCCTGCACCTTGACAAATAAACAGTAATGCAACCCTGAAAAATTCCAAGAGAATTATTCAGAATTAACAAACCAAAAGTAATAACGGACAGAACATTAAAGCCAAGCTTTTAGTTCTGGCCG
>NZ_JANSWL010000047.1:0-18458 GCF_028539135.1 Butyrivibrio sp. DSM 10294
AAGACTATTAGCAACAACTTCATGCATACTAAACGTCTTACATTTGACACTCTTCATATGCACTTATGCAACGAAGCAGCCATAATCTATTCGGCTTAGACTGTGAAATGCATATTAGAAGCAAGTTTCATGAGTGGTTCGTATGCAGCATACAGTAGCCCTGAGCTTTCTATCGTACGCAGCAGGTAAACGGCGACTCTTTGTACCATTTTATTACATCTGTGTTGATTCTCTGTAAATAAGATCAGTCTCTGTATAGGTTATCCTGTAATTGAGATCAGGCTGCTCAATCCTTGAGATTACAAGGTTGGCAGCTGAATAACCGATTATCTGGCTGTGTATGTGGCTGGTTGAGAGAGAAGGAGACATGATCTTGGACTCGGGGGAATCATCAAAACCGAATATCTTGATATCACGTGGACATTCTATTCCCATTCTCTTGAGGCCGGATATCAGATCGAGAGCTACAAAATCGTTGGCACAGATAAAGAGTTCGGGCATTTCTTGAATCTTCGTAAGAGCTTCGAATAAGTATTCTCTATATTCTAATCCGTGAGGATGAACCTCTGTAAGACAATATTTTTCGTCAAAGTTCAGATTATTGATATACATTGCCTCCCTAAAGGCTATGAATCGCTCGTAGAAAGAACGGCAATGTGTGACCTGGCCTACAAATCCTATCTTGGTAATTCCCTTTTTGCTCATGTCATTAACGACTGTATATATATTGGAAAAATTATCCATGAGCAGAACATCTGCGTTTAATGGTCTCCAGTAGCTTGCAACGGGAGCATCTATCATGAGAACAGGTAATCCAAGGCTGCACAACATTTCACAATAGGAGTGATCAAACATTTCGATGCATACAATAGCCTTGGTGTTATCCGGTCTGTATGAGAGAGGAAGAGTTCTTGACTCTATATTCTGATGATCAACCCGGTGCATTGTCAGGCTATAGCCAAGCAGAGAAATTTCATATTGAAATTTATCCAGCATGGTAGAAGCAAAGTGAGAATTATTAAGGAAACTGCCTGAAAAGAGAGCAATCTCTCCTGAAGCCTTGGGCTGGGAACTGAAAGGATTTGTAATGTCTGAAATGGAATTGGCATAAGAAAATTGCTTGTATCCCATTTCGATAGCCTTCTCTAAAACTTTCTGTCTGGTAGCTTCGGCTAAAACTCCGGTGTTATTTATAGCCTTGGATACGGTATTTCTGGATACTCCAAGAGCATCTGCTATATCCTGTAAGGTGACTTTTGCTGGCATAATGTAGTCTCCACTTTCTAAATAAAAGATTAATGTGTCAAAAGATGGGTGTGCCCCAGATAGTAGGTATTTATGACTTTTTGACACCTATATCATTATAAAATGTAAAAATTAAAGTGTCAAATGTAAATATTAATTGTGCAAATGTAAAATAATTATGTTGACAGCTGAAAATATGGGTGCTATATTTTACATATGCAAATGAAAATTATGCAAATGTAAAACTTGGGAGGGGCTACATGAACACAAAGGTAAAAGATAATTCGATGCATAACACCCTGATATATGTTAAACAGCATTGGCAACTATATGTGTTCTTTCTCGGGCCAGCACTGTTACTGACAATAGTGTTCAGGTACATTCCGATGGGAGGCATTCTGATTGCTTTCCAGAAATACAACCCATTTAAAGGAATATTGGGGAGTGAATGGGTAGGACTTAAGTATTTCGAACAGTTCTTATCATCACCCGATTTTATGCAATATCTTGCAAATACACTTAAACTGAGTATTTTTGGTCTGTTATGGGGATTTCCAATGCCGATAATACTGGCGCTTCTACTTAACAGGATTGCCAGTAGCAGGATCAAGCAGAAGATACAGCTTGTTCTGTATATGCCTAACTTCATATCTGTCATAGTCCTCTGTGGTATGGTCAGGATTCTTTTATCGGTTACAGGACCATTCAATATGCTTTTGGGAACGAACATCAACTTTTTGACAATCCCTGCAGCATTCAGACCAATCTACATCATAAGTGGTATCTGGCAGGGCGCCGGCTGGGCATCGATCATGTACACAGCAGCTCTTTCAAATGCCAGCAAGGAACTCAAAGAGGCAGCTCAGATTGATGGAGCCAATATCTGGCAACAGATCAAGGCAGTAGAGTGGCCGGCTATCAAGGATATGGTAGTTATCCAATTCATCCTTCAGGCAGGAAACATTATGAGTATCGGCTTTGAAAAGGCCTATGCACTTCAGTCAGATATGAACCTTGCTTCATCTGAGATCATAGCTACTTATGTTTACAAAAAAGGTCTTTTGAATGGTGATTACAGTTATTCAACAGCGGTTGGATTATTTAATACGATCGTAAATGTAATTCTTCTCATAGTGGTTAATAAGGTTGTTGAGAAGCTTAACGACGGTCAGGGACTATAAGGGGGGAGCGAAATGCAACAGACAGTAAATATTAAAAAAAGCGAATTTGCCAGAGCTTCCATTGGAGATAAAGCATTTCTTTTGGTTGGTTATATTCTCCTTGCAGCCTTTGTAATGGCTATCATAGGCCCTGTAGTTTATATTATTGTAGCTTCCTTCATGGATCCTATAACACTTCAGAACAAGGGAATAGTATTTGATTTCAGCAAATGGACTCTTACAGCTTATGAGAGAGTTATGACCAATTCTCAGATATGGATTGGATTTAGAAATGCAATTATATATTCCGTATTATTTGCGGTTATTTCTGTATTCATAACACTTTTGTGTGCGTATCCAATGTCAAGAGATGATTTTAAAGGCAAGAAGTTTTTTAACGCAATCTTTATTATCACAATGTTCTTTGGCGGAGGACTGATCCCTACATACCTTCTTATCAGTAACATGGGACTTCTTGATACCATGTGGGCTGTAATTCTTCCGGGATCATTTAGCGTATGGAACATGATCATAGCAAGAACTTACTACAAAGGTATTCCAAGCGAACTTAGAGAAGCTGCTGATGTGGACGGAGCTAATGAATTGGTGTTCTTCTTCAGAATACTTCTTCCTGTGTGCACACCACTTATAGCAGTGCTGATATTGTGGCAGTTTGTAGGAATGTGGAACAGCTACTTTGATGCAATGATCTATCTGAATTCAGCAGATAAGCAGCCTCTTCAGCTGGTGCTTAGGGCTATCCTCATCCAGAATGAACCAGATCCGGGAATGATAGCAGATATGCAGAGTACAGCTCAGAGAGCACAGCTTGCAGAACTTCTTAAATATGCAACCATCATTATTTCAAGCTTACCGCTTATAGTAATGTATCCATTCTTCCAGAAGTATTTTGATTCAGGAATCATGGTTGGTTCAGTTAAAGGCTGAGAGGCTTAAACAATCAGAACTTCCCCTGGCAACAGGAGATAATAAAGAATTTTTATAAGGAGAGGAAAAATGAAAAAGACGACAACAAAGCTATTTTCAGCAGCACTTGTTCTTGCAATGTCAGCCAGTGTTCTGACAGGTTGCGGAAAAGGTGCTTCAAGCAGTGGGGCAGCATCAGTTTCAGCGGATGATATCAGCTTTCCGATGGAAAACAAGGTTACTATCACAGGTACAATCAGCTATCCGTCAGGAACTGAGTCAGAGCCTAACAACAGAACAATCTTCAAGAGACTTGAGGAAGAGACAAACGTACATGTTGACTGGACAGCTATTTCAAATGATCAGTGGGGCGACAAGATCAAGCTCAACATGGCTAACAAGAACACACTTACAGATTTTGTATTTAATGCAGGCTTTAGTAACTCAGACCTTATCAGATATGCTGATCAGGGAGTTATCCTTCCTGTAGAAGAGTACATTGACAACAACATGCCTAACCTTAAGGCAGTATTTGATAAGTATCCAGAGTACCGCACAATGTGTGAGGACTCCGAGGGACACATCTGGGCACTTCCATGGATTGAGCAGCTTGGTTCTAACAAGACAGCTATCCAGACAGTAGGTAATAACTTCACTTACATCAACAAGAAATGGCTTGATTTCCTCGGACTTCAGACACCTACAACAGTTGATGAATTCGAAGAAGTACTTAAGGCATTCAAGGAGCATGCTTCAGAGCTTCAGGCTGAGTTTGGTATTGAGGGTGACATCATTCCTATGTCATGCATCATGAACGATCAGGATCCAAGCCTTCTTATTAACGGCTTTGGCGAAGGTTACGGTGACAATGATATCGGACAGCACATTGCAGTTACAGATGACAAGAAGGTTATCTGCACAGCAACACAGGAAGGTTTCAAGTCAGGTATGCAGTGGCTTCATCAGCTCTATGAAGAGGGACTTATCGATCCTGAGTGCTTCACACAGGACTGGTCAACTTATGTAGCTAAGGGTAAGTCACACAGATATGGTGTTTGCTTTACATGGGACGTTGCAAACATTGATAACCTTGAAGATTTCGTTCCACTTGCAGCTCTTAAGGCTGATGTTAAGAATGTAACTCCTATGAACAGCTCTTTCACATCAGGTTTTGACCGTGGCAGATGCGTTGTAACTTCTAAGTGTGAGAACCCTGCATTCGTATGTGCTTGGCTTGATAAGATGTATGATCCATTCCAGTCACCACAGAACAACTGGGGAACATATGGCGAGGATGATGAGTTTGATATCTTCGAGCTTTCAACAAATGCAAACGGCGACAAGATGCTTAAGCATGCACCTCTTGGCGATGCTTCTCCTGTAGAAGTTCGTGAGGCTGAGTGTGTTGGTGGTCCTCTTGCAATCCTTGATGAGTACTACGGCGTATATGTTACATGCCCTGATGATGCGCAGTATCGTCTTGACTGGATCAAGGAGTACTATACAAACGATATGAACTGCAAGTATGTATATCCTAACGTATTTATGACAGCTGAGGATACAGAGGCTCTTACAACTATCCAGACAGATCTTATCAGCTATATCAACTCCAGCAGAAGTAACTTCGTTATGAACGGTCTTACAGATGCTGAGTGGGATGAGTATCTCAAGCAGGTTAATGCATATGGTCTTGATGAGTATCTCTCTATCTACCAGAAGTATTTTGATCAGTTCTATGATTAATTCATATAACCGGAAAGGCAGGGAGGAGATTTTCTCCTCCCTTTTTTAAAAAATGAAAAGAAAAGTTGCCATAATTGCAGCACTTCTTGCATGTATGCTCACAGGATGTGCTGATAGCCAAAATGCAGATACTCTTTTTCCAAGGGCTGAGGACAGTTATGTTGGAGATGTAATGGCTCTTTCAGAAGAAAATGGAGTATGTCTGAATTATTTATATGAAACAGATCATAACGGTGTGGGCTATCATCCCATTCACCGTTTTTATACCAAGGATTTTTTAAGCTTTGAGGATAAAGGAGAAGTTCTTCCTTTTGCAGAGGATTCAGAAATACAGGATCTTGCAGTAGGAACCGGTTCTTTTATCAGGGATGAACAGGGAAACTATCACTGTTTCTACACAGGACATAATGATTACTACGACACATATGGACTGGATAAAGAATGTGTGTTACATGCTACAAGTAAAGATAACAAAAGCTTTACCAAAGACTATGACAATATAATTCATGCACCAAAAGGGTATAGTACAAACGATTTTCGTGATCCGCAGGTTTACAGAACCGATGATGGATATCTGATGCTTGTGGGAGCAAGAAAAGAAAACGAGAGCGCTATAGTATATTACGAGTCACAGGATTTAGAGAACTGGACTTTTAAGGGAGATTTCTATACCAGTCGGGATCTGTATTTTATGGAATGCCCGGATGTCTTCCAAATGGGAGATAAGTATTTATCATATAGATGTTGTGGTTGAAAAAGATATTGTAGTTATATATGCAGATGGAATTAAAGCTCTGTCAAACAGAATTTATGCAGCTGTGGGAGCGGATTGGAAAATTGAGCTTACAGATGCTTTGGCAGAAAATGTAATGATTTACGGTAAGTGAGGATAGAAATGAGTGATAAGTTAAACAAAGCACGTGAATATGAAGAGAAAAAGGAAAAGATGATTGCCCCTGAAATGAGGCCTCTTTTTCATCTGACACCAAGATGTGGATGGATGAATGATCCTAACGGTTTTAGCCTTTATAAGGGTGAATACCATCTCTTTTACCAGTATTATCCATATGAGACAGTATGGGGACCTATGCACTGGGGACATGCGGTTAGTAAGGATCTGATCACATGGGAGTATTATCCTGCTGCTATAGCTCCTGATATGGAATATGACAAGAACGGTTGCTTTTCAGGTAGTGCCATTGAAATGGAAGATGGCAGACAACTTCTGGTGTACACAGGAGTTCAGAAAATGGAAGATGAAGATGGCAACATCAGAGAGGTTCAGACCCAGTGTATTGCTTTTGGTGACGGCAAGGATTATGAGAAGTATGCCAATAATCCTGTAATTGACAGTACTATGCTTCCTGAGGGCGCCGGCAAATATGACTTCAGAGACCCTAAGGTATGGCGTGAAAATGGCAAATATTACATAGTAGTTGGCAATAAAACTGAGGATATCGATGGACAGATATTACAGTTTGTAAGTGATGACGGTATTAACTGGTCCTACGATAAGACTGTTATCAAGAACAACCACAGATTCGGTGTAATGTGGGAGTGCCCTGATTACTTTAACCACGATGGCAAGCAGGTCCTTCTCACAAGCCCTCAGGATATGCTCCCTGAAGAGCTTGAGTTCCACAACGGAAACGGAACCTTGTGTGTGATAGGAAGTATCGATGAAAATGGAGAATTCTGCGAAGAAAACTGTCAGGCTGTTGACTATGGTATTGATTTTTATGCGCCACAGACAATCAAGACTCCTGATGGACGAAGAGTCATGATCGGCTGGATGCAGAACTGGGATACATGCGGAATCAGGCGCGATGACTTCCCATGGTTTGGCCAGATGAGTATTCCAAGGGAAATAACTATTAAGGATAACAGACTTATTCAGTGGCCTGCCAGAGAGATAGAGAATTATTACGGCAAAAGAATCAGCAGACAGAATGTACTTATTTCTGATAGTGCTTCACTTTCAAGTATTGAGGGCAGATGCGTAGATATGACAGTAAGAGTCAGATCTACACAGGCAGAACTTTCATATAAAAAATTTGAAATTCGTTTTGCTGATAATGGCAAGGCTTATTCAACGATTGAATATGATCCTGTTGACAATATTGTTAAGATAGACAGAAAGCATTCAGGAAGCAGAAGAGCCATTGTTCATCAGAGAAGATGTAAGGTTGCAGGAAATAAGGGTGAGATTTCACTTAGACTTGTTCTTGACAGATACAGCATGGAGCTCTTCATCAATAATGGACAGCAGGTAATGTCTATGGTGATCCTTACAGATGTCAGAGCTGAAGGTATCAGTTTTAAGGCAGTTGGAGAACTTCTTATGGATGTTACTATGTATGAAATTGAGAGGAAATAACTTATGAAAAAAGATGTAGTTGCGCTGGGGGAGTTGCTTATTGATTTTACAGGAAGCGGAGACAGCAACCAGGGAAATCCTTTATTTGAGGCTAATCCGGGCGGAGCGCCCTGTAATGTGCTGTCAATGCTTCAGAATTTAGGTAACAGCACAGCTTTTATCGGCAAGGTTGGAAACGACTTTTTTGGGAGAATGTTAAAAGAGAGAATTGAAAAGCAGGGTATAGACTCTACCGGACTTGTCTTTGACGAGGAGGTAAATACTACCCTTGCATTTGTAAACAAGCTTCCAAATGGAGACAGAGATTTTTCTTTTTACAGAAAGCCCGGAGCAGACATGATGCTGACAGCAGAGGATGTTGAGAAGAATGCTGATCTTATCAGGAATGCAGATGTATTTCATCTTGGAACACTGTCAATGACAGACGAACCTGCAAAAGAGGCAACTGTCAGAGCTGTTACTATAGCTAAAGAGAGCGGAGCAGTCATATCTTTTGATCCAAATTACAGAGAACCTTTATGGAAGAACGTAGACGATGCAATAGATGCTATGAAATATGGCTTTGAAAACTGTGATATCCTGAAAATTTCAGATAATGAGATTGAGCTTTTTACAGGCCTTAAGGATATAGAGGCAGGAGCAAGGAAAATAAAGAGAGACTTTGGTATTCCAATCGTGTTTGCCACACTTGGACCTGAAGGAAGTATAGCTCTTTACAAAGATATGGTGATCAAAAAAGACGGGTACAGAAATCCTGCTACTATAGAGACTACAGGAGCAGGCGATACCTTCTGTGCCTGTGTCATAGATTACATCCACAGAAACGGACTGGATAATCTGACAAAAGACGGATTATTTGAATGCCTGTCGTTTGCAAACGCTGCGGCATCTATTATAACCACCAGAAAAGGTGCACTTTCTGTAATGCCAACCCAAGAAGAAATAACAGCTTTTCTAACAAACAAGTAATGATAAGAACAAAGAATATGCGAAAAGGGACTCCTCCAAGATGATTAAATCATCTTGGAGGAGTCCCCTTGTGTTAAATAGTATACAGCATTATATTGACAGTATGTACCGGGTAGTGGGAAGATGTTCATGAGTTGCCGTACTTTTTCTGATATTTGCGTACGAGTTCTTCATAGGCCATGTAGTCAAAGATGGCGGTGTCTGCGTCAAAGTATATCGGATAAGATAAGCCTCCTTCCTTAGTGGTGATTTTTCCGGTTACGAACAGACCGTTCTTGAGAGCAATAATTACAGGAATTCTTTTTCCGGTTAAAGGATCGGTTATCTTATAGTCCACCAAGCCGGATATAGGCTTTCCTGTGGAATTGTCCACCAGCTTACCCATTTTCATATTGTTATCCCAGGAAAATGCTATTTTACACTCTACAGCCGGGGTACGTTCATATGTAGTGTAAATGCCATCAATGACTGCGCTTCCTGCCTTGGTTGCTCGGGTATAGTACCAGTTTTTTCCCTCTCTTCTAAAGGGTGACATATCCTCCATGCAGATACCATACTTGTTGATGTGGAGCTGCCTGCCGTCTTTGGTGAGGATTTTTTCGGATACAGAGCCGTCCTCATTGACATAAACAGGCACTTCATAGTCATCAGGGTTACCGGAAAACCCTTCTCCTGCATAATAGCAGGCCATGGCCCAGTATTTCTCCATATTCTTTTTGTCTGCTTTAGGAAGCCTTGAGAAATCGTTTACACCATAAGGCTTCGAGGAATCCTTTACAATTTCGCCGCCTTTCATCGCATATATCTTCTTGCCGCTCTTAACCATAAAGGTTCTGTCTGAATAAGCAGGGTTTTTGTAAAAACATCTTCCGTCGCTGTCCACATAGGTAGTTACATCAGTATTCTGTGAAACAAGCTTCTGCTTTATTAAACCTGTGGTCAGGCTGCCGTTTTTACCAATAAAGTAATAGCCTGATCCATAGGTGAAGGCCCTTCCGGAGACTTTTTTGCCGTTCTCATATTTAAAAGAGTTAATGCTTCCGTTTTTGCTATAGATGATAAAAGCTTTTTTGCCGTCATCCAGTGTGACTTCGGTAAGAGCTGTACTCTCTTTGCCGTCCTTGCCGTAGAAATACCACTTTTTGGAGGAGCATCGAAGGACATTTTTAAGCTGATAGCCGGTGGAAGGATCGTAATAATAACTGTCTTTCCTTCCGGTGGAAGTGCTTCCGTCAGAATTTCTGTAAATAATCTCTCCGTCCTTGGAAACAGGACCATCCTGAATAAGCTTAGCCACTCCGGCACCGTCGGTAACATATACTTTTTTGCCGATGGTATATTCATCATTTCTGACAAGTTTGCCGTAATAATTTGTCGTCCCGCTGTTTTCTGCTGTAGTAAAGCAAAGCTCTGCCTTTTTTCCGGTGGTGATGACGTTTCCGCTGCTATCAAGTGCAATTGTACCGTTTTTATCCAGCTTTGGAACAGGTGCTGTGTAAATGCCTTCCACCGCGCACTCCTCCTCCGGAGAAAAATACATGTAAATATCTTTTTTCATTCCATAGGCATAGTCAAAGTCCATTAATATAAGTTTATCCGCAGGAGTTCTGAACCATCCGGTCATTACTGCGCTGTCCTGTCCGACAAGATATCCTTTTCCACCTGTAAATATTACAAAAGGAGCGGTAATGTTTAAGTGGTTGGTATTCAAATATTTGACATGGGCCGGCTCTCCCTGGTAATAAAGATATTTCTTGCCGTCAACAGTCTTTATGCCGTTAAGAAGGGTTCCGTCGGAGTTAAAAGTAAGATTTCTGTAGGCTGCACCTTCCTCTGTAGTAAGGAACTTCTCAACTTCAGTCTTATTTGAAAGAACGTAATGATCCTCAGGTCCCTTGACCTCCGGATTCTTATCATTACTATGGTTTAATACATGCTTCACACGTTTAACTTCATAATCATTCACCCTGAGGCGATTAAAACTGTCAAAAGAGTAGTTCTTTCCCTTGGGATATTGTTTGGTTTTTATGATGACATCACCTTGGGCCAGCTCTCCCGACTTGTTCAGGACGTAGTAGTAGCTGCCCTGCCGGGATGAGAAAAATCCTTTCTTTGTCACCATGACTCCGTTCAGGATAAAGCATGTGGTTCCGTCCTTCTTCCTATAAATACCTTTATAGGACTGCTGGTAAACAGTGCTGTTATTTGCACCGGAATCCCCGAAAAGATAATACTTGCCGCCTATTTTGGTCAGGCCTGTGGCCATTTCCCCGTTCTTGTCCAGGTAGTACATTTTATTTTTTTCTTCAATCTTGTTGGAACAATATATCCAGCAGGAGGTAAGCATCTTTTTACGATCTGCATCAGCAAAGAAGCATCTGCCTTCCTCCGGCTTATTGGGATTCTTGTTAAGAAGATACGCCTGAGCTGCCTCGGTCTTACCATTCTTCTTTGCAGCGTAATAGAAAATCTGCGTTTCGTCCTCTACACTGCTAATAGAATAGTCCTCATTGAACCTGTAGTATTTTCCGTCTATGATCAGGTACCTATCGCTATAAAGAAGTGGTCCTTCCTCTGAGGCATAGTAGGACTTGCCATCAAGACTAAAGCCCTTGCCCTTCAGGACAGCGCCGGTTTTATCTGCATAGTATAAGTTTTCGTTGTATAAAAAAATGATGTTACACCTGATAAGGCCATAAAACTTTGCGTCGGACAGTGCGTAGTATTCTTTGCCCTCCACAGCAAACATGCCGGTCCTAAGGACTCCGGACATAGGATCGCAGTATCTTGCGCTCTTTGCTTTTTTGGCTGTGGTCAACATTCCTTCTTCATCAAAGTAAATGAAACCGGTGCACATATAGCCGTCTTTGAAATAATAGAAATTATCACCGATATGGGCCACGTTGTTATCCAGGGATTTGCCATCGTCATCCCTGGCCTCTCCTCTGGCATTTTCGTAGGTCCATTTATCTTTCCTGTTGATCCAGCGGCCCTTTACAGCCCCTGCGTATAGAGTGGGATTAAGCCTTCCTTCGGAAATTTCGATTTCCGGGGGAAGCTCTTCTTCGATTGAGGTATCTGTAGATGCAGTATCGGAAGCCTCTGTATTGCCCTCTTCAACAAGAATTTCCTCGTAGCTTTCGTCAGCCTCATCTGCCTCATCAGCTTCATCAGTCGTGGCGGCCTCAGTTGCCTTATCGGAAGCTTCCGATTCATCTGAAATTTCATCATAGGGCTCTGGTTCAGCGGTATCTGACGGTTCTTCAGGAGCATCGGTCTCATCACCTGAGCCGTATTCTTCCTCAACGCTTTCGTCGTCAATACTTTCGTCGTCAATACTTTCGTCGTCAATACCTTTGTCGCCAGTACTTTCTTCTTCAATATTATTTTCTTCAATAATTATCTCTTCCTCAAAAGAGCTCTCTTCCGCAGCATAACTCCTTCCCCCGGCGGTCATACTGCCTGCAGCTATGGTAATAGCCGCGATCATAGCTAAAATTCGTTTTTTCATACTTCTTCCCTTTTTCATTACATGAATTTCAAAAAATAAGCATCGCAATTATACATGAAATCTCTGCTGAAATAAAGGATAAAGTGGAAGTGTATTGCTTCGCAATTCGCATATATTTGTAATTGAAATGATCGACTTTGCGCCAAAAGCCTGTGACTACAGAAACTGTAAATAAAAACAAAACGAATTAACAATAAAAATCATCTAAAAAATAGAAAAGATTGCTCTGATAAGTAGACTATATGAAACAGAATTATTTATAATTTTAATAGAGTATTTATGCAACTTTTCGCAACATAACTGTATCGAAAGAATCCGAGAAATAATCACAAAAGGCAGGAAATAAAACAGATATTTACCTGGGGCGGTTCTTTTAAAGCTCCTATTGCCCGGAAAAAATGGTGTCAAAATAGTATACCGGCGGATAAGAGAAAGGATAGCTAATGAGAAACAAAGAATGGAGTGTGTTCAGGAAAACTACAGCTATGATTCTTACAGCCATTTTGGTGTTTATATCTGTGGGCTGTGGAAACGGTGGGAAAGCAGCTGAATCTGATCTTTCGAATGAGGAAGGCAGAAGTACTGATCCTTTCGGAGTTCCCGGGGGAGGAAAATGGGTTGATTCTGACGTTGCCTTCACAGTCAGGCTTGAAGATAACATACGGTTTCAGGATGATTTTGCAGCGGCTGCCAATAGAGATTATATTGCATCTGCTGTTCTGGACCCCGTATATGAAGAGACCGGTATAGTTTTTGATGCAAATAAGCTGATGTATGAAAGATATATGGAGATTGCTTCTGACGAGACTATGTCAGGCGATGATGCAGAAAGATATAAAACATTGGTAAAACTGCATTCTGATTGGGATGAGCGAAACAAGCTCGGAGTAAAGCCTCTTGAAAAGTATATTTCAGATATACAGAGTATATCCTCTATAAGTGAGCTTACGCAGTACCAGGGGAGCACTACGAGAAATCCCTTTGGGCTGGGGCTGCTAAACCCGGAAGCTGTGAGTACACAAATGCAGTTCCCGGATAAGAGCACGTTAAAACTTCAGGCTCCCAAGCTCTCTCTTGGGTCTGTTTCCTCATATATGGAATATACAAGCAACACACTGGCAGCTAAAGAAAAAACAGATGATGTGGCCTTCTATTTCTTGGGAAGACTTGGTTTTTCTGAAAAAGAGATCAAGGCTATCCTGAAAGGAAATTACAGGATAGAAACTTTTATTGCAAGAAACAGTAATATCGAAAACTTCAATGTTGGGGAGATGTTTTCGCAGGCTCAGACTGACAGGAAAGGTCTTACTGCATTACAAGGGAATTATCCGCTCTCACAGATATTGGATAGCAGAGGCTATTTGGAATGCGACAGTTTTTATGTGGATTATTCCTATCTGAAGTCCTTACATAAGATCTATACCAAAAAGAACCTTGAAGATATCAAATCATTCCTCATGGTACAAACCATTGATTCAGTTAAATATCTACTCGACCGCGAATCATATGAAAAGATGGTTAAGCTGTATATGAATGGAGGCGCGAACTATGAGGGAATATCAGATGGCCAGAATAGTGTCCTTTTTAGAAATGACATTAAAATCTGTGGTTATTTACCATTGCTGGATACTTTGTATCTGGAAAAATATCATTCAGATAACGAAAAGACAGCTCAGATAAATGAGTTTACAAATGCACTGATAGAGGCGTATGCACAAATACTTGGTGAAGAAGAATGGATGTCAGAAGAAACAAGGACAGCTGCAAAGGGGAAACTGCAAAATATGGCAGTGCACCTCATAAGGCCGGATAATGTCGCTGATTATTCAGCTGCAGACATAAAGTCCTACGAAGAAGGAGGAAATCTTGTAGATGCTGCTGCTGAGGGCAGACGGGTGCTTGAAACTCACATGGCAGTCAAAAGCGCTGATCCAAATTGGAACAGATTTAAATGGGATATTTATGACACTTCCAGAACTACTACTGAAGTCAACTGTGTGTACTATTGTAACGAAAATGGCATCTATATAATGGCGGGATATCTGGCTATGTGCGATGCTGCATTCGGAGAAGGCGCATCATTTGAGCAGTTTGCAGGCATCGTAGGAACTACGATTGGCCATGAGATAACCCATGGATTTGATTCAAATGGAACAAAGTTTGATCTGTATGGGCGCCAGTTTGATGATAATAAAAACTCCATCGACTGGATGACAACGCAGGACAGGTCAAAGATGGATGAAAAGGCATCAAAGCTGGCAGGATACTTCTCAATGGCAAGGCCAATCCCGGGACAGCAGAAGGTAAATGGAAATGCCGTAAAAGATGAGGCTATTGCTGATATGGGAGGGGTCAAATCAGTACTTTATGCGGTAAGGGAAATGCCTGATTTTGATTATGATGTGTTTTTCAGAGCTTATGCAAGGCAGTATGCGGAGCAGACAACTGAGGAAAATGAACTTGATACCATGAAAAGCGACATGCATCCGCTTCCCTTCCACAGGGTAAATATTGTTCTTCAGCAATTTGATGAATTCATAGAAACCTATGGTATAAAGCCGGGAGACGGAATGTACCTGAGCCCGGAAAAAAGAGTCAATGTCTGGTGATATCTGTTTAGGAAGGAGACAAACTATGGGATCAGAGACTTCAAATGCAGCAATAAGGCTTGATAACATAATAAAAAGCTATGGTAAACATGACGTGCTTAAAGGTGTCACCATGCAGGTGAATAAGGGAGATATCTACGGTCTGGTAGGCAAGAACGGTGCAGGTAAAACTACTATTTTTAAGATGATCCTGGGACTGTCGGAATACACTTCAGGTAGTGTCTCCATAGCCGGTTCTCAGAATCGAAAAGAACTGTTTGCAAACAGATCAAAGGTAGGCTTCTTTGTCGGATCCAATTTTTATGGTTATCTTTCCGGCAGGGCAAACCTCGAATACTACGCAGCAGCCAAGGGGTTTAAGGGGAAAGCGCTAAAAGAGGAAGTGGACCGTGTTCTAAAGGTTGTTGGTCTTACAGACGGTAAGGAAAAGCAGAAAGCTAAGGGCTATTCCCTTGGAATGAAGCAGCGCCTTGGAATAGGCAATGCAATCCTTGGAAATCCGGATATTCTCATTCTGGATGAGCCGACCAACGGTCTTGATCCTCAGGGAATAGCAGATATTCGTCATATGATAAGGCGATTCAGAGATGAGTTTGGCATGACAGTCATAGTTTCAAGTCATATTCTGGGAGAGCTGGAAAATACTGCGGACCGTTTCGGTATAGTACATGAAGGTGTTATAGCAAAAGAAATCACACAAGAGGATCTTTCTGCAAAGCGTCCGGAAGTGGAACTTACAGTCTCAGCCGAAAATCTGGAAAGAGCAAAAAAAATTCTTGCAGAGAATGGTATTGACATTCTTAAAGAAGGAAAAGAGAAAGTTACTCTGGAAGACTATTACTTTGAACTCATTGGAGGATCTGCAGAATGAGAAATTTGTTAAGAGCGGATTTGAAGCGTATCTTTCAGGTGAGTCTTATTTATATAGGGCTTTTGCTGGCGCTGATCTATATTTCATATATGGTGCTTGAAGGTGTTGTAAATGATGGCTCAATCGGACTGGTCAGAGGTGTACAGAAGTCGCTTAGCGGGGCACCTATAGCTCTTTTTATTGTTTTTCCAACTTTCTATGCTGTTTTTGCTCATGAGCTGTCATCAAAGTCCATGCAGGCTGTACTTGGTCATGGCATAACAAGGGATAAGCTCATAGTTGCAAAACTTCTTGATGCGGCAATTGTACTTCTTTGCGTGTACCTGGTCATCATTGCGGTAACCCTTGCAGTAATAAACGGAGGATCAGCAATTATATTAAGCTCGCAGCAGCAGATGAACCTTGTTGTTTTTATCATACTGAGGTGGCTTAGACATTTTGGATACATTGTCTTTTCAGCCATGATCATGTACATTTCGGGCTCTACGGTTCTGGGTATAGTCGTATGTGTGGCATTTACGGTTGTGTTTAAACTTGTGTTTAATATGATAGAGTTTTTTTCCTCACTGTCATTATATGACTATACCTTTGATGGTCTTTTGGACTGGGCATATACCGGAATAGAGATGGGAGCTTTCCCCTGGGAGCTTTTTCCGGCAGCGTGCTATCTCTTGGCAGCACTGGCGATCACTACCTATTTCTTCCGGAGAAAGGAGTTTGACTTTTGAAAAATCTTATTTTTGCAGATGTAAAAAGAATCCTGAGAAAGCCGGCATATTGGATCGTGCTTGCAATATGTCTGGTAATTTCGTTTTTCTGGACCTTGGGGGCAAAAAGAGACGGTACTGTAAGCGGGCTTACTTTTGCCTCTAATCAGGGGACTGCTATAAATACAATGAATCTTTTTATAGGGATTGCTATTTATGTGAGCGTCTACGCCGATGAGTTTTCGTCTAATTCCATGCAGTGCCTTATTGGAAGAGGAATTTCAAGAAAAAGACTCCTTATCGCCAAGTTCATTAACTGCGTGATCATTACCTTTTTTTCTTATGGAATCTATACCCTTTTTGTCACCTTAACAGGGCTGGTAATGGGCGCAGACATGAATATGTCAGAGAGCAGCTTCTTGTATAGTACGATATTGACCAATGCTTTTCTTATTCTGGGTTATGCAACCATATCCATGATCATTCTTTTCTGGAGTAAGAATGTTGCCTATGCAACTTTAGTGGATGCATTTCTTCTTTTTGCGGGGGATACACTGCTGAGCGGTCTGAACATGATTCCGGTGATAAAATTCTGGCATATAGACAGGCACGTTTTTTCACATGCCCTTGAATGCGCCAAAGTAGATCTGCTGCTAACCGGCGGAACAGCAATATTTACACTCCTTTGGCACATTGCAAAAATCTGTGTTATTTCGATTATTCTGGCATATCTGCTCTTTAGAAAAAAAGAGCTGGATTTTTGATTCAATAGAAGGAGAAAAGATATGATATCGATTATTAGTTTTGTTCTGTGTTTAATCATTATTGGTATTCTTTACAGGAATATGATTGCCTGGGAAGGAGACTGCCGAATATAACAGCGCATGTGATGCTTGGGCTTGCCATGGGAAGGCATCTTGGACTTGCCAGATATAACAAAGTAACAGGCAGTGGGTCTGTAATAAAAGAATATCTTCTTGCATATTTTGTCCCCGTATTCTGTCATGCTGTTTTTGACTTTTTTGCTGCAAACATGCTAATACATGCCGGGGATGATGTAGAGGTTGCGACAGCAGAAATACAAAGATCAATATATATTGGGGTTGGTATGGTGTTAATTGCGGTAATTCCGGTATTTATATTTCAGATATACTTATTCAAACGCCTTAAGAAAAACGCCTCAAATCTTGTAGCTCTTTCCTTTACAGATGCCGGAAATGCGGAACAGGAGAACACTAATGCTTAAAAAGTATATTGAAATTATGAAAAGATCAGACGAGAATGGTAAGGAGAATTGGTTATGGAAAACAAAAAAGTAAGGAAACATTCATTATGTGAAAAAAATGCTGTAATCGCAATGATACTGACAGTTCCTCTGGGTTTATTAACTCAATTGAGCGGCCAGCCACAGGGGGTAGTAAGCGCACTTATTGTCTCCGCTCTGTCCCTGGTTCTTCTGATCATTTATAATAAGTGGTTTTCGCCTGAATTTGATGGCGTGTTTAAGGCTCATGTTCCGGTAAAAGAGATACTTATGGTATCCTCTGCGATGGCAATCCTTATTATCGGATGCATAATCATAAATGCTATATATAGTGGACTTGCTTTCAAACCATCAGTTTCTTTCGTGTGTCTGGCACTAATGGCTGGCATTAGTGAGGAGACCATTTTCAGGGCGATGCTTATTCCTATAGGAATGAGATATCTGAAGGTGAAGAATAGGGCAGTGACAGTAGTAATTATCTCATCTGTCATCTTCGGACCGCTCCATTTGACAAATATATTGGTAGGAGCAGATCCTGTCATGACTCTGATACAGGCATTCATGGCAACCTGTGGCGGTTTTGTTCTCGCCGGAATATATCTGAGGACCGGCTCGGTAATCCCGGGAATGATTGCTCACGCTGTGTATGATTTTATCAATTTTGTTACAGATCCAACCATCAATGAAAAGGGCGTTGTAGTTTCTGATAGCGGGAATGTTGGTATTTCGTATTATGTGATTATACTGGCGGTTTCGGTGACGCTTCTTGTAGCAGGATGCTATCTTATCAGAAAGACTAAACAGGAAACAATAGAGAATATATGGAAGATCAAGTGGAGCAACAAAAAAGTAAAAGACTGCTATTTTGATCCGTGTGCGATGGATGATAATATGCGTCCGTGAATTAACAGTTTACAGAACCCCGGGTTTGACCTCAATGTCATTAAGTTAGCATTGTAACACGAGGGAAAAGTTTTAAAGAGGATGTTGGAATTGTTCCATCATCCTCTTTTTCCATGGTTATTTACACAACAAATAGACGGATGGAAATCCGCCTGCTGAGCACGTGTAAAAT
>NZ_JANSWL010000048.1:0-28910 GCF_028539135.1 Butyrivibrio sp. DSM 10294
CATCCCAACAATCCTCCATGCCTTATTATACCACACAATACCATAAAATACCATATATAAAAACATAAAATTTGACATAAAAAATGCAGACCACAAGCGGCCTGCAAGGTATAATTTATTCATTCAACTGTCAAACTCCCGAGTGGAACTGAAACTATTAGGTTTGGTTCCACTCTTTTTTACATATTCATGTATAATTGAAGGTGCTTATGTTTTTAATAATGGGGGAAAGGAAAAGAGATCATGAAAAATAAGTTTAACGAAGGATGGAGATTCCTTAAGACCGAATACGGCACGGATTATCAGACTGCAGCGGCGAAGGCAGGCTCCTTTGAGGAGGTGGAGATACCTCACGATTGGATGATAGCCGATGCCAATAATCTGTACAAGGATAATACAGGCTGGTACTGTAACAGCCTTGATATTGCGGATACCTCCGGGAAGACTTTTCTGATATTCGACGGAATCTACATGGACAGCGTTGTGTATATAAATGGGATTGAGGCAGGTCAGTGGAAGAACGGTTATTCTCAGTTCGTTCTTGATGTGTCGGATTATGT
This sequence comes from Butyrivibrio sp. DSM 10294, assembly GCF_028539135.1. NCBI lineage: Bacteria > Bacillati > Bacillota > Clostridia > Lachnospirales > Lachnospiraceae > Butyrivibrio > Butyrivibrio sp. DSM 10294. The sequence goes on from NZ_JANSWL010000048.1 coordinate 561, forward strand.
GAAACCGGGACAGAACACCGTTTATGTGGGAGTAAACAGCAGATACCCCAGCGCCAGATGGTACACCGGCGCCGGGATATATCGAAGTGTCTGGGTCAAGGAAGTAGCGAGTACCTATATTCCGGAAAACGGTATATATATTCATTCGGAAAAAGAGGGAAGTGGTTTCAGAGTTAAGGTTAAGACAGAGGTGCTGGGAACAGACGCAGACAGAGCGGTTGTTTCCTACGCTCTATTTGATGACAGAGGTATAGAACTAGAGCTGTCCAAGCAATTTGGCGGGGACGATGGCAAAGACGTATCTTTCCTTGTAAATGCTCCTAAGCTCTGGAGTCCGGAAGAGCCTAATCTCTATGAACTTAGGGTGGAGCTTAAGCTTGATGGAGAGTGCATACAGGAGGAGAGTGTCAGAACCGGCTTCAAGGACCTTAGATTTGACCCTGCAGAGGGCTTTTTTGTAAACGGAGAATACACCAAGATCCGGGGTGTGTGCATACATCATGATCTTGGCGCTCTGGGCGTCGCTTTTGACAAGAATGCCATGAGAAGACGACTGTGTCAGTTCAAGGACCTTGGAGTTAATGCCATCAGACTGTCTCATAACGTCTATGCTCCTGAGGTATTGGACCTTGCGGATGAAATGGGCTTTTTGATCGATTCTGAGGCCTTTGATATGTGGGAGAGGGCTAAGACAGACTATGATTATGCAACGTTCTGGGAAGAGTGGCATGAGAAGGACGTGGCAAGCTGGGTAAGGCGCGACAGGAACCACGTCAGTGTATTTATGTGGAGCATAGGAAATGAGATCTATGACACCCATGCTGATGAAAGAGGTGTAGAGATCACTAAGGAACTTAGGCATCTCGTTGAGATACATGATCCTCTTAAGAATGCGCTGGTTACCTCCGCGTCCAACTACATGCCCTGGGAGAATGCCCAGAAATGTGCACAGGAGCTGGAGGTTGTGGGTTACAACTACGCGGAGAATTTCTATGAGAAGCACCACAAAGAGCACCCGGACTGGATAATCTACGGAAGCGAGACCTATTCCATTGTACAGAGCCGTGGAATCTATCATTTTCCGCTGAAGGAAAAAATACTGTCGGATTCCGATCTTCAGTGCTCATCCCTTGAGAACAGCACCACCAGCTGGGGGGCAGAGAGTATTGAATCCTGTATCTGCTATGACAGGGACCTTAAGTATTCGCTTGGACAGTTCATATGGACAGGCTATGACTATATCGGAGAGCCTACGCCCTATCAGACCAAGAACTCCTATTTTGGCCTCATCGATACCGCGGGATTTCCCAAGGATGCTTATTATGTATGGAAATCAGCCTGGGTCAGCAGGGATAAGGACCCCTTTGTTCATATTTTCCCATATTGGGACTTTAATGAAGGCCAGTCGATAGATGTAAGAGTAGCCAGTAACGGCTGCAAGGTTGAGCTGTTTCTTAACGGAAAGAGCCTTGGAGTGCAGGAGCTGACCCATGAGAGGGGAAGCGGAGACCATATCATAGGTGATTACAGCGTTATCTATGAGAAGGGTACCCTTGAGGCTGTTGCCTATGATGAAAAAGGCGTTGTGATAGCAAGAGATGTGAGGAAATCCTTTGGCGACGCAGCATCTTTAGGTATCAAGGCCGGCAAGGAGAATTCCTTTGGAGACCTGATATTTGCTGAGATATGCGCGCTTGATGCAGAGGGTAATCCCGTTGAGAATGCCAATAATTATGTTCATGTGGCGGTTACGGGAGGAAGGCTCATTGGACTTGATAACGGCGACAGCACCGACTATGACAGCTACAAGGCTGATACCAGAAGGCTGTTTGGTGGCAGGATGCTGGCCATTATAAGACGTGATTCGGAAGATACTGAGGTGAATATACTGGCGTCACTTTCAGAAAATAAGGATATCAGAGCCATTAAGCTTGTTTCCGACAAGGGACAGAGCCTTGGACCGGATTCCAAAACTATTGTTGTTACAGCCAATACGCTTCCTTCAGATGCACCCGCTCAGAACCTGGTATTCAGAGCGCTCAACAGTAAGGGCACCGAGTCCAATCTTGCCAAAATTGTGGTTAACGGCAATACAGCAGAGGTAACAGCGGTAGGAGACGGCTCCTTCAGATTAAGGTGTGAAGCCTATAACGGCGCAGACTCCGTTAAGGTTATTTCCGAGCTGGAATTTGAAGTCTCAGGAATCGGCACAGCTTACCTTGATCCTTACGGATATATCTACGGAAGTTCCTATACCTCAGCTATAGGAAGGACCGGAGCCGGCAATGAGCAGGGCGTTGCCAGCTACAGAGACGAGGAGACGGTTATTTCCTTCGAGGGTGTTGACTTTGGTAAGGACGGCTCTGATGAAATAACGGTTGATATCTTTGGGCTTTCGGATGATCCTTATGATTTTGAGATATGGAAGGGAATTCCCGGAAGTGAGGGAGCAGAGCTTATCGGCAAGGAAATTTATCACAAAAAATCCATCTGGAACGTATACCAGCCCGATACCTGGACCTTGAATAAGAAGCTTACAGGAATTCAGACCGTAAGCTTCAAGGTGTTCGATAAGGTGCATATTAAAGGATTCTCTTTTGAGAGGAAGCTTAGGGCCTATGAGGGAGTAGGTGCAATCAACGCAGAGTCGGTATACGGCGACAGCTTTACGCAAACCGCAGATGCTGTGGAAGGCATAGGAAATAATGTGACCCTTAATTTTGGTGTGCTCGACCTTGGAGAGGAAGGCCCGGAGAAGGTTACAATAACCGGCAGAGCGCCCAAAAACGCCAACACCATCCATCTTCGTTTTTATAATGAGGAGACAGGGCAGGAGTACAAGGAGATACTTGAATTTCCTCAGAGTAAGGAGTATACTTCACAGACATTTGGAATAAATAAAAGACCCGGAAATTGGGAGACATCATTTATCTTCCTTCCGGGCAGTAACTTTGATTTTAAGGCATTTATATTTGGATGATGGCAGATTACCGGATCATCAGAGATTCTCAATGGCATTGTTAAGAGCACTGTTTACTTTGGCGCTCATTTCATCGGAGAGTTTGACATTCAGCATGTCTACAACTCTGTTGTCAATGGAATAACCAAGGCGGCTTGCATGTTCCCTGAAGTCGTCCTTGTGGGTGTTCTCGTAGCTATTCCGCATGTTTTCGCCAAGAGCCTTGGTAGCATTCAGTGAATCATAGGCCTGTGCAAACTCTTCACCGAATTTCTTCTTGGACTCTTCATCAAGAGATGCCGCGGAGATTGCAGATGAAGCGCTCTGATTTAAATATGTATTTGTAATACTGTTTGCTGCTGCTAAGAACTGAAAATCCATACCAGAATCCTTTCTTTGTTCCAACTCTCAATGACTATATCGGCAGCAGGCGAAAAAAATTTAGAGGTAAAATATGAATAATAAAAAAATCTATGTAGACTTTGATGACTGCCTTTGTGAAACCGCTCTGGCCTTCACATTTATTGCAGACAGACTCTTTGGAAAAAAGGTTCCCTACGAGGAAGTACGCTTTTTTAACTTACAGAAATCCTTTGACCTTACTAAGGAGCAGTACGAGGAGCTGATGATCGAGGGACATCGCCTAGAGACACTTCTGTCTTATGAAGAGACTCCCGGCGCATCAAGGGTTATCAATGAGCTGATAGACTTAGGACACGATGTCAGCATCATAACGGGACGCCCCGCCAGCGCCTATGACGCCTCCAGGCAGTGGCTTGATGAGCATGATCTTAAGCGCGTACGTCTCTATTGCCTTAACAAGTATGGCAGGGACTCTTTTATCAAAAACAGTGAGTTCAATCTGGAGCTGGAAGACTATTACAAGATGAAGTTCGATTATGCCATTGAGGATTCACCCATGGCCTTCAAGTTCTTCGATCATCTGCCGGACCTTAAAGTAATGGTCTTTGACAGACCCTGGAACCGTGAAGCGGATCTGCCCGGCGATAATTTCTATCGCTGCAATAACTGGAAAGAGATAAGGGAGCGACTCTTTGAAAACAATTAACGACAAACATAAGGTAGGAGCAGCATAATGACAATAGAGACAATGATAACAATAGTAAAAGAGGCAGGAAATATCCTGCTGACAGCCAAGCGCCCCAAGATCATGGAGAAATCCGGGCATGCGAACTTCGTGACAGAAACAGACGAAAAAGTTCAACGTTTTCTGGTGGATAGATTATCAGCTGTATTACCTGAGGCTGAATTTCTTGGAGAAGAGGATGGACAGGACGTTTTTTCCGCTAAAATGGCCAGTGGCTACTGCTTTGTAATTGACCCAATAGACGGAACCTCGAACTTTATCTATGAGTACAGGCCATCAGTGGTGTCTGTAGGACTTTTGAGAGACGGTAAGCCTTACATGGCGGTTGTGTATAATCCTTATGATGACATGATGTTCTCTGCAATCGCAGGTCAGGGAGCCTACATGAACGGGGAAAAGATAATGTCCTCAGAGGCACCACTTTCTGAACAACTTGCCTGCTTTGGAACAGCGCCTTACTACGAGGAGTACAGAGACAGATCCTTTGACATTGCCAAAAAGCTGCTTCCTCAGTGCGTCGACCTTCGAAGATCCGGAACAGCTGCCTGGGATATGTGCTGCGTGGCTCTTGGAAGGTGCGGTCTGTATTTTGAACTCAAGATCCAGATATGGGACTACGCCGCAGCTGCGCTGATAGCCATGGAAGCAGGCTGTAGTGTCACTGACATTGAGGGTAAACCTCTTTCCTACACAGGTGCTTCATCTACGCTTTGCATGGGAAGGGGCGTAAAAGATATTCCGGAATGTTTTAAGCTTGGAGTGTGATAATAAGAAAATGGACAATAGATTCGAATGGGCAAGAAAACATGATGAGGTGGTAAGCGCAGTTACATCCCTGGGATTTCCCGGAGAACTGGGAGATCAGATTGCAAGGCAGCTTGGGAGCCCTAAGGCGATGGAGCGGATGCTTGCATATCTCTACAACGTGAAGCCCCGCAGCGCAGAACTTATTGTGGATGAAATGCTGGCTATCTGTAGCGATGTGGACAGATGGAGAGACAAGAAGGCAGCTGAGGAAGCCAACGCAAGATATAATGAGATTTTGTACTATGGACTTGGAGGCGACGAGGAATGAGTTCAATTTTGATCAAGGATACGACAAGGGAAGAAAGAGAGCGGATTGTAGCTGAATCAATCGGTAATATCAACGGCAGCTGCGATGGCTGTAGCTCGGGACTTATTGAAATGTATCAGCCCTATATCGATGGAATTAAGGAGATTCGTGACATCAACATGGAATTCAGGGCTCATTACGAGTCCGGTGTGGATGGACCTGAAAAGGCTGATTGTGGTTACAAGATGTGATTCATAGGGACTAAGCAGCTTAGCCTTTTTTGAAGATAGAGGGTGAGATATGTATTCAGAGATAATAATCAGTGTGAAAGATAATACTGATGAAGTATTTGAGAAGCAGGTGAAAATGCTTCAGGAACGCCATCATGCGAAGGTACTACGAATGGCATTAGATGAGGCTTCCGGCTATATAGAGAAATGTTCATCGGATATTCTTTTTATAAGCGATGATGCGGATATGCTTTCAAAGGCTCGAACTGCCGGACTTGCAACGAACGATCCTAAGGTAATGAGGGAATCCTATATGAAGGCAATGGATATGCTTAAGACAATGGGGATGTCCCATTGTCCCGGAAATACATGAGAGTAACGAGGAAAGAAATGCTTAATAACAATCGATTAAAAGAAAACCGCACAGTGAGTGCGATAGCATTGAATATGCTGCTGGCGGCAGTAAGTTTGTTTGTAAACGGTTTTGGTGTATATCTTACAATACAGGCAAATATTGGCGCAGGCCCCTGGGATGTACTTAACCTTGGCCTATCCAAAACACTGGGAATTCTCTATGGAACCGCATCTGTCGCAGTATCTTATGCAATTCTGGGAATTGATATTGCGTTAAAAGAGCCCATAGGAATAGCCATGTTCATTGATGCTTTCGTTGTAGGTAAATCAGTGGACTTTTTTAACAGAATTAATGTTGTACCAAAGTGCGATTCGCTTCTGAAGGGCGTTGTGGTCATGTTAATAGGGCTGGTGATCATGGCATACACACAGTACACCTACATGAGCGCATCCCTTGGCTGCGGACCCAGAGATACACTGCTTGTTGCACTGGCCAAGAGAGCAAAGAAGATACCTATCGGTGCGGTAAGCATTGCACTCCTTAGTCTGGCAACTCTGATCGGCTGGCTCCTGGGTGGACCTGTAGGCATCGGTACCCTTATATGCGCTTTTGCTACAGGCCCGATAATGCAGATGGCATTTACATCCGTGAAGTTTGACGCGACACGCATTCACCATCAGCACCTTGCGGACTCAGTGAAGGTATTCGTGAGCAGAAAGGCTGCGTAAAAAAGTCAGATTTTATAAAATCCCAAAATACTAACTAAAGGTTATATGTTAATTCTATTTTAGCCATCGTAAAATTTTTTTACGGTGGCTTTTAGTTTGGAGTGAAATTTTTTTCTTATGTGAAAGGTGGGATTTTATGAGTAAAAAGCTATTGGCAAGATTGTTGTCGCTGACTCTGTGTGCTGGTATGGTGTTACAGCCTGTAACTGCTTATGCAGGACAGGAGGTCGGTGAAGTGGACGAAGCAGAGGAAGTCGTTGTTGATGCACCTGACGAGGAAGTTCCTGATGAGGAAGTTTCTGAAGCAGAGGCTCTTGAAGTAGTTCCGGAGGCTTCTGTGCTTGATTCGGAAGCTTCCCTGTTGATGGCTGCTGAACCTGAGGATGATGATCCGATAATTCCGGAGCCTGAGATACGTACAATTTCCGTTGATAATGTGTTATCCAGCCTTAGGGATTCTTATAAGGTAAGTGACCCTCTTCCCACAGTTTCTTTTGAATCTGATGAGAGAGCAATGGAGTATTCTTTCGTTACATGGCAGGTAGATGCCAGAATTAAATGGGTAGATGTTAGTGGGGGCAATTTTTCACCGGGAACATCTTACAGAGTTCGTATGGCTGCTACTATTGCAGAAGGTTCTAAGGATACTTGCAAAATAGACCCGAATTTCAAGCTTGTTGTCAATAAAAAAGAGTGGAAGCAAGACGGCTTCCAGAATGATGCAGAAGGTAATGTAGAGACAATTTTCTTTGTATCTCCTGCAATTACTGCAGAGGAGACTACGAAAACAACTATTTCTTCCGTGACAGTAAATACTGATCCGGAGCTTACCTTTGTGATTGCTGATTATGGTTATTGTATTGAACCGACATTCATATCAGAAACAGAGGGCATAAAGGCCACATTCGTTAAATGGCTGAAAAAGACCGAAGATGACAGCTGGGAAGACTATAACGAAGAAAGATTTGATGTAGGTTATTATAAGGCGCAGTTTGCTATAGTACTTGATCCGAAGTATGAAGACAAATACGAATTGGACTGGGATTGTTCATGCAATTATGAATCAAGAGAGTGTGAGTATGAATCAAGGGAGAGTATTCTTGGCGTCCGTAAAATAGTATTTAATTCACCTGTATTTTATTCGAAATATGTTTATGGAAATAGCATAAGCAGAATAAGATCGAAGGATGGCATTATATATTTTGATCCTTACAGAGGTGCAAGCAAATATGAAGTAGAGATCAATAAAAAATTATATTATACAGAGGAGCCTTCTTTTGACGCCGCAAAAGCTTGTTATGAACAAGAACTGCCATTTGGACTGTACACTGTATATATAACTGCTGTAGATGAGGAGATGAAGCCGATTTCCAATGGCTGTCCTCACACTTTCACTTATAATATCTTATCGGAAGAGGGCAAGAAGCAGATTTCGACTATCGAGGCCACTTCGAACATCGCAGATATATTTGTGGATGGAGAGAAATATCAGGAGCCTACATTTAGCGGACCTGCGCCTGTAACCTTCATGAATATTCACTGGCAAAAGTATTTGCATGAGAATTTTATTCCTGTCACATCAGATGACAAAGATTATTTCTCAGAGGGACAGTATCGCTACAGAGTGCTGCTCCATATTGAAGGTAGATACTTTAATACCCATGAATTTGCGGAAGACCCCAAGCTTATCGTTGACGGCGTAGAATGGACCTGTGAAAGCAAGGCTCTATTTGACGATGGGAAAATAATGAATATATTTTTCCTGTCACCTGTATATACCATTGGAGAAGACCCTGAGCCTGAACCGGAAGAAATTAAGGGAACCTGGAAGACCAAATGGGGCGCTACCTACTTCATAACAGAAGACGGTGAGACCCTGACCGGCATGCAGAAGATTGGCGGAGATTTCTATCTCTTTAGTAAACGCGGAACTCTTCAGACCGGCAAATTCTATACAGAGAATGAGAAGACTTACTATTTTGGCAAAGACGGCAAGAGGATAACAGGCTGGATGACTAAGTGGTCTTCAACTTATTACTTTGATGAAGAAGGTGTGATGCAGACCGGGTTTACAGATATTGAGGGTTATACCTATTACTTCAAGGCAGATGGAAGGTTCGTACATACCGCCTGGATTACTATAGGTGATAAAAAATATTATGCCAAGTCTGATGGAAAACTTGCTAAAGGTGAGACCATCACTAAGTGGGGCAAGAAGTATAGCTTTGATGCAGACGGAGTATTGATACAATAAAACAGTCAGATAAAATACAAGACACTAAAAGAACTCCAAGGCGCATGCCTTGGAGTTCTTTCTGACTTCTGTTATGATTTTTCTAGGTTATGATATGTTTTTTACATGATGAGGAAGGACTAAGACATGTACAGAACAGCCGTTATTGGTGTTGGAAATATGGGAAGCCGTTACGCATCAATTCTGCAGGACGGACTTGTTGTATAGGCTCCAAGGCTGATGCTTTGGGGCTTATTTTTGTGCCAATATTTTGATGATTTTTTGACTTGCATTTTTGAAATTCCGTGCTATTATTTATATTCTGTGCGTAAAAAACAATTTTATTTAAAAGGAAATATCGTAATATGACATTCGCAATAGTAAACATAATGATTTTTGTAATTATATACCTTACACTCTGTGCAATATTTGCAAGATCAATGGGACTTGTTAAGTGCATTGATCCCCAAAAAGCATATCAGAAGGAGAACCGCAGACATTTTCTTGATGGTTACAAGAAATGGAAAAGCGAAGAATACATAATCAAATCTTTTGATGGTTATGAGCTTCATACAACCTATATTCCATCAGCAGTTCCATCCAATAAATTCGTCATCCTGGTTCATTCATCAACTTACTGTAGGATAGGAGGAATCAAATACTTTAACATATTCAGAAAAATGGGATATAACGGAATTCTCTTTGATCTTCGTGGTCATGGTGATAACAAGAAGTCTCCGTCAACATGGGGAATCAAGGAAAGCAAGGATCTTCTCTGTGTAATAAATGATACTGTTGAACGTTTCGGAGATGATATCAAGATCGGCGTCCATGGCGAGTGCCTTGGAGGCGTAACTGCCCTTACCGCGCTTAAGTATCATCCTCATATCTCTTTTGTTATTGCTGACAGCTGCTACAATTCACTTTATTCACTTCTGTGCAAGCTCGCTCAGCAGATGGCACATGTATCACCTGTACTTTTTGATCCTGCAGTTATCTTTTTCAAGCTAATGTTTGGATTTTCTTATAAAGAGATTTTTACAAAAGACAGCCTTAGAGGCAACACAGTTCCGATTTGCTTTATCCAAGGCGACAGCGACTGCGTTGTACCTGTAGATGATACTATGGAACTTGAAAATGCAACTAAAGGTTACAGTGAAATGCACATATTTGAAGGTGCTGATCATACCCGTAACATCATTGCTGACGCAGATCGTTATGAGAAAATTATCAAGAACTTTTTATACAGAGTAAGATGCATGGAGCATGCAGCATAAGCGCATAGCTTCATAACATAATAATCGCTGATACTTAAGCTCCAAGGCTGATGCTTTGGGGCTTTTTCCTGTCATAAAAAAGGCCTGAAAAAAAAGTGCATGAATACTGGGACTGGAGCCTACAACTACAATGAATCTTTTGAAATGCTGATAAACACTGGGAGTTTTAAGAGGAAGTTATAGTACAGTTAACGGTGTAGCCTAGAATCAGAAGAAAAGCATACAGGGGCTCAGAGGTACCGTGTTTAGAGAAAGAGAGGACTTTGAGATGATATTTTTAACCATTTGTATGGCACCGGTAATGTTTGTGCTTTGGGCAATAGGCCAGACCATTGCGGCATTAGTACGTATTTTCAAATTTGATATCACATGCTCTTCTGTAAAAAAGAAGAATCCGACTCTGTATCGGAATCTTAAGAATGAAGAAGCCAGAATAATGAATAATGGTAGAAGCTGGTACTGGATTATTCATCATCATGACAAATGACTTATCAGGAAATCGGTGATGAGCTTGGCATCTCAAGGGTGGCGGCCAAAAAGAGAGTGGCGAAGCAAGGGAAGCCATCGAAGATGCCGGCTATGAATCCCAATACTTACGGGATCCCTGCCGAAGAATATGATCAGGAGCATTATTCCAGAGTAAGCGTTGTGGTAGCAAACTCTGAAACACCCAATTTTTAGTCAATTGATACGGTAATTACTGAACTGAATAAACTTAGAAAAGTGTTAATGGAGAAGATTTCATTAGCACTTTTTTATTTCCCATGACTCCGATAATTACCGAGGGCTGTGTATTCCTTCTCTTCTTTCCCTTTTCCTCCCTTCGCTTTTCTTCCTTCTTCCCCTAGAAAGAAGAGAAAAAGAAAGAAGCAAAGAAAAAGGGAATAAAGATATACCCTATTAACTAACTAATCTTATCCAATCTTATCCTATCCATCTTTTCTTTTCGTCTCCGTCCGTGCCACAGACTACAGAACAGACCAAGAGGGCAGTCAGAAAGGAGCTTAAGAAATGAGCAGATTAACCAAGATTGAGCAGGGGACAGTTATCAATTTCAATGCTGGGGAGGAAGAAGCGGTTGTCTATACCAGAGATAAAGCCGTTATAAGAAAACTTGACTCGTTAGTTACCGTAAGCCCAGAAGGATAACACAGGATAGAAGGGATCAGATCAGAACACAAAGGGAAAACATTAACAACAGCCGTAAAAAAGCGGTGACAGGAGGTTTCACATGAGCGAAAACGAAAAGGTTTATGGATACGCAAGGGTTTCAACTATAGGGCAGAACGAGGATAGACAGATTCTTGCATTGATGGAGATGGGAGTTCCACAGAACAGGATTTACCTGGATAAGCTGTCAGGGAAGAACTTTGAAAGACCGCAGTACAAGAGGCTTCTCAAGAAGCTGGATGACAATTCCGTGCTGTATATCAAATCCATTGACAGGTTAGGACGTAACTATCGTGATCTCAGCGAACAGTGGCGCATCATAACTAAGGAAAAAGGCGCAGATGTTGTTGTCATTGACATGCCACTTCTTGATACAAGGCGTGAAAAGAGCCTGCTGGGAACATTTATCAGTGATCTGATACTTTCGCTACTTTCATATGTGGCAGAGACCGAGTATCAGACAATCCACCAGAGACAGGCTGAGGGAATTGCTGCTGCAAAGGCTAGGGGCGTGAAGCTGGGCAGACCGCCAAGACCTTTACCGGAGAACTTCCATGAGGTTTATCAGAGATGGAAGGCTGAAAAGATATCTACTGAAGAGGCAGCAAGGCAAGTAAATATGCCTGCTTCAACGTTCAGATATAGGGCTTCTATATACAAGAAAACCACTTAATTGAAAGTGCATCTCCGAGCAAGAAGGTGTACTTTCTTGTTTTTTTATCAAATGTAAAATCAACGATTTTCATTATAAGGCTTTTGTGGCTATAAATCCATAGTTCATGTACAATTCATGGTTCCTAATCATATCCCTAGTTGATTCAAAATAATGGGCACAAGAAAGTACACTTTTTGGCGGAGAATAAGAATGAACAATGTAATCAAGCACATAAAGGATAACGCCAGTATCATCATTATTGCATTTATCACAGCTATTTTTTCGATTGTGGCTATTACAGAATCTAAAGGAGATAGCTTGAAGTACAGCTTTCCTGCTGAGGGAACAGATTTTTCAACTGTTTCATGGGCAGAGGTTCCAATAGACGAAAATGGTCAGACTTTTAGTGTGATATATAGAGCTTGGGATATAGGACAGCTTGGACTTAGAATGTCCTATGATGAAGTCGATAGCGATAGTATGTTTGAGCTCCACATCACGGATTCCAAGGATAATGAACAAGTCTGTGAATACAGAGTAGAGGATTTGGACGTTGATCCAGAAGGTCTTACTTGGCTTAATGTAAACAAGCATGTTGAGTCAGGACAAATAGAGTTTACCATTAAGAATATAAGTACCAATGGACTCAAGGTAATAGGTTATTCGCAGGAAGGTGTTTATGATGAAAATGGTAATGTCGCATTTAGCCTAAATATGCAGGTGAATGCAGCTTCATATCCAAAGGCTAAGGCTTATATCTTCTCTATAGCGTGGATAATAATTCTTCTTGCTGGAGTGATCTTCTTGAAGAACAAGCCGATATCATACGAGAAGCTTTTTGTTGTAGCATACCTTGTTTTAGGAATCTTGGCATTTATGGTATACACGCCATTTGCTGAACCAGATTCAGGTAATCATTATAGGCGAGCCTATGCGATTTCTGAGGGAGATGTATTTCCGTCACTTGATGAAAATTATGCTATTGGAGGCACTTTTGCCTGGCCATCAACGTGGGGATCTGAAGATGGAGTTAGTGTTTCATGGTATGAGGCAAGCAACAGAATGGGATTTGATGTGACAGATTCAAACAATGCAAGATATCTGACATATACAAACATAGCGTTATATTCGCCAGTTTGCCATTTTGTACCGGCAATTGCCATGAAGATAACAAGATTGTTTACACACAGTATTATTGTTATCGAGATGGTTGCCAAAATACTGAATTTCATAGTAATAGGCATTTTGCTTTATCTGGGAATAAAGATGACTCCTTTTGGAAAAGAATATTTTCTATGGATAATCCTACATCCTTTTATGATGAAGCAGTATACATCAATATCTCCAGACATTATGACGGCAGCATTGGTTTATCTCCTTACTGCTACGGTATTAAGGCTTAGATATGATCCTAAAGCGTATGCCAAGAAGGGGTATCTGGTTGCAATTTATATAATTCCATTTTTGCTTGGACAGTTTAAAATCGTCTATGTTGCTTTTTGCATATTACTGTTCCTGATTCCCATGGATAAGTTTGAGAGTAAGAAGAGTTATTTTATCAATGCAACTGCAATTGGGCTACTTACAGTGATACCTGCGCTGACATGGCTGAAGATATCTTCACATATTTTGAGCCTTGGATATGCAAGCACAAATGAAACTAATACTAAGATAGCTATGAACATTTTTAAGTATGTTCCAGTTCTTCTAAGAACATTTTTTATCAGGGGATATGACTATATCATGCAATTTTTTGGATATACGCTTGTGTTCAAAGATGGAACAAATGATGCGATGGTTTTGATTTTCATGATGCTTGTAACAGGCTTAATAGTGAGAAATGTTCAGCGGAATAGACAAAATCAGTCAGAAGCGGCTGTGATAGTTAAGAAAGATATCGCATTAAAGGTGATTATTTCAGCAGCGCTTGTTATAACAACTTTATTGATATTTACCGCAGAGTTTGTACAGTGGACTGATCCAGGGGTATTAAATATAAACGGAGTAAGAGGTAGATATTTCTTCCCGTTCATGTTCCCTGCGTTGATTCTTTTCACCGGAATGTCAGATACTAAGGTTATAGATGGCGAAGTAGTAAATGCAACAGAATGTAAAACAATGTATTCATTAGCTGCAATTACATTATGCTTTATTGCACAATTATTCATAGTCTATCAGCTTTGATAAGGCAATTTTCAGTCAGAAATAAGGAATCCGCTTATAGCGAAGATGCTGTTCTTGTGTAAAGCTATTGAGCAATTTGGAAGTGGATTTAAGAGAATTGATAGTTTGTACAAAGACGCAGGTGTTGAGTACGCATATGAAAATGTTAGCAATGGATTTAAGTTTATCCTATATCGTCCTCAAATCATAAGTGACATTTCAAATGTCACTTCAAATGTCACTTATGGAGATGGTGAAGCATTAAATAAGACAGAACAGGCTGTATTTGCTGTTCTAAATCAGAACCCAGAGATTTCACGAGAGGAAATAGCTGAGCTGGTTTCAAAAACGGTTAGAACTGTACAGCGTGCATTGGGATCATTGGCAGACAAAGGATATATTCGTAGAGTTGGTGCTAAGAAAAACTCTACATGGGAAATTTTGAAAAAGTAATTGTTATGAGAGATCGGAGATATTAAGCTTTGATTGTGGAAACAATAAAGTGGATGATAACGGAGTTTTTACTGATATCGGCTACAATATTCCAAAGAATGGGGAAGCTGAGATTGAAACTAACTGGGAATGGCTTTACGGAAAGCTTGGACCCGGGAACTGACGATGAGATCCATGAGTTCTGCACACTTCATTACAATACAACATTTCCTCAGATGAAAAAGGCTGATGTGAATGGGGAAAACGAGCTTCCTCTTTATAAATATCTCAAGTCACAGAAGGGATTTGAAGGCTTCCAGGATCATCAGTACAGAGAAGTGCTTGAGAAGATGTTTGCAGAAGCAGATCCTGAGTGGGACAAGAAGCCTGACATCAAGTGGAATTTCACCAAGTTTGTAGTAGACAGGGAAGGTAACGTGGTTGCACGTTTTGAGCCTACTGCCAATGTGGCAGATGTTGAGGCTTGTATCAAATCTCTTCTTTGAGATTTGGCGCGGAGAACTGTTAAGAGAAAGGGGAGTTCACAATGGAATTCAAAGACGTAGTAAAGAACCGTTATTCATGCAAAAAGTACAGCGAGCGAAAGGTAGACAGGGCAAGGCTAAATGAGATCCTTGAAGCAGGGCGCCTGGCTCCTACAGCCAAGAATCTTCAGGAGCAGCATATCTATGTTGTTGAGTCAGAAGAGAATCTGGCTAAGATCGATAAGGCAACACCTTGCCGCTATGGCGCTCCTACGGTACTTGTTGTAGCTTTTGATAAGAATAATGTATTTACATATCCGGGTGGTAAAAGAGATTCCGGAATTGAGGATGCTTCTATCGTGGCAACTCACCTTATCCTTGCTGCAGCAAACGAAGGAGTGGACAGCTGCTGGCTCAATTTCTTTGATCCCGAAGCACTGGCAAAAGACCTTGGCCTTCCGGAGAATGAAGAGATTCTGATGCTCCTGGACCTTGGCTATGCTGCAGAAGGAGCCGGACCACTTGATAATCACAACAGCAGAAAAGAACTGTCAGAGACGGTGACATACATGTGATAAATTCGTGCCATGTTTTGGTTTGAATACCGTCACATGGCATTTTTAATGCGGTGGGTGTCTATAGTAGATGCTCACCGTTTTTTGGTGGGTAGGAATTACAGGCGAGAATATCGATATCGCGGATGACATCTGACAGGGGTATGAGAGCTCTTTTACCTGGTTCTGTTTGATGTGGACTGTTTGCGATATGCAGAGGGCGTCATGCCTGTGTGCTTTTTAAACTGTCTTATATAATGCTCTGTGGTATCGTACCCGACAGCTTCTGCTATGGTCTGCACCGTCATGGTGGAATTGGCAAGAAGATCCTGCGATCTTTCGATTCGGACAGTTCGCAGGATATCTGTGTAATTCATGCCTGTGAGCTCTTTTATCAGCCTTGATGTATATTCGTTGGAATAGTGGAACTTATTTGACAGATCCGACAAGGTGACATCTTTGTAGTTTTCCTGAATATACTGGATAAGAGCATAGCGCTGGACATCTACTCTGGAGTCGAACAGGGGCATCTGAACAGATTCGGAGTACCGTCTTATTATCAGATAGAAGTCGAGGAGTAGGGTGTTTGTTATGGTCTGATAGTGGTACTCTTCCTTGTTGCGACTCTCTGTTAACATCCATATGAAGGACTCGGAAATGGCTGCGTCCTGGCCGGTCCTGAACATTATAAAATCGTTCGCCTTTTTGGCATAAATGTTGTTCAGAAAGAAGGATGAGAGGATGTTACGGGTGTTGAGAAAGGAGTAGAACATAGTGTGAAGTGTATCACGGCGCAGCATTATATTTATGGCGATAGTGTCGTCAAATACCGCAAAAGAATGCCTGATTCCCGGTGGAATCACGCAGAAATCTCCTGTTCTCATCTCAATGGTATTGCCCGATATAGTCTGGGTGCATCTGCCATCGTAAATATATGAGATTTCAAAAAAGGTATGGCTATGCTCAATATCCGGGCTGTATCTTTCGTGCTTTTGAACAATAATACTGTCATTGTCAGACAGATCAAAAAAGAAATAATCCTCATAAACATCGGGGATTGTTTCTTTTTTTTCTTTGATCAGAAGGTGCTTACTCAGCACCATTTCCATGTCAAGATTCTTAAGAAATTCTCTAAGCGAATCCGGGTTCTTTCCTGCGAGGTAGTACTCTCTATAAAATGCTTCCACCTCTGTAACATCGTATATATGCTGCTTTAATGCATTAGCGTCCATTTTATCTCCTTATATTGAGGGCTCCTATTAAATCTACTATATCTGCTCGGCAAGTAGATGTCAAAAAATAAAAGATTTATATAAAAATTATTATATTTAAGTCATAAAACATCAATAATATTGAGCGATTTTGTGAATTATGTTCAGTGCTTTTTAAACATATAATTGCATCATAAAGAGCGCCGTTACAGAAAGGAATGGGCAGTTATGAATAAACCAGTTCTTGAAATGAAGAATATCAGCAAACGATTCGGAAGCGTCGTGGCTCTTAACGAGGTTGACCTTGAAGTTTATCCCGGCGAGATCAGAGGCCTGATCGGTGAGAACGGATCAGGAAAATCCACTATTTCCTCAATAGCTGCCGGAATGCAGAAAGCAAATGAAGGAGAGATGTTTTTTAAGGGAAACAGATGGGAACCGGCCAGTATGATAGATGCACTGAACAAGGGCATTGGAATGGTTGTTCAGGAAAGCGGAACAATTGGAGGAATATCGGTGGCTGAAAACATGTTCCTTGCCGAACTTGGGAGCTTTAAAAACAAATTTGGCCTTGTGGACAAGAACAAACTGGAAAGAAAAGCAGATGAGGCTCTTAAAAGCGTTGGGATAGCAGGCATCAGCGGAAGAGATGCGATGGGAAGGCTGGACTTTCAGGACAGAAAGCTGGTTGAAATAGCCAAAGTTATCATGAAAAACCCGGATATTCTGATCATCGATGAGACATCAACTGCGCTGTCCCACGATGGAAGGCAGATCATGTACAGTCTGATCAGAAAAATGAGGGATGACGGAAAGTCAGTGATCTTTATATCTCATGATCTGGACGAAATCATGGAAGTCTGTGACACGTTGACGGTACTCAGGGATGGAAACATCATAAGGACTTTTGAAAAAGAGGAATTTGATGCAGATGCCATCCGCAGCAGCATGATAGGAAGAGAGCTTAAAGGTGATTATTACAGGGCGGATACGGAGTGTACATCTCTTGATGAAGTGGTACTCAGCGCTCAAAGCCTGAACTACAAAGATAATTTAAAGGACGTTTCTCTGGAGCTCCACCGCGGAGAGATTGTGGGAGTCGGTGGCCTTGCGAGCAGCGGAATGCATGATCTGGGTGAAGCCCTTTTCGGAGCGCTAAAGCTTGATTCGGGGCATGTTATCTGCGGTAGTGGAAAAGAGATACTCAGCCCTCACAATGCAATGGGGCAAAAGATCGGATATGTGTCGAAAGACAGAGATCAGAAATCGCTTTGTCTCGATGCAAGTATAAAAGACAACATTGCTATCGCCGGAATGAATATCTTTAAAAACAAAATAAACCTTGTTACTTCATCCGGTGAGAAAAAATATGTAAAAAAACAGGTGGATGAACTTAAGATCAAATGTTCAGATATGGATCAGGCAGTAGGTCAGCTTTCGGGTGGCAATAAGCAGAAGGTTGTCTTTGGTAAATGGATAGGCTGCGGAAGCGAGATACTGATCCTGGATTGCCCCACAAGAGGCGTGGATATCGGAGTCAAGCAGGCGATGTATCAGCTCATGGTAAAGCTCAAAAATGAAGGCAAGGCAATACTTATGATAAGCGAGGAGCTGCCGGAACTGATAGGTATGAGTGACAGAGTACTCATTATGAAGGACGGAGAGATCACAAGAGAGTTTAAGAGAAGCAGTACCCTCAGCGAGGGAGACATCATAAGCTACATGATCTGAGGAAGGTAAAAGAGATGACAGATAAAAGAAAAACCAACATAAAACAAAAACTCATATCCTTACTTCCCATTGCCGCTTTACTGGTTTTGTTTGCAGCATTTCTGGTGGTGGTAAGCATAAATGGTTACAGGCTGGATATGTACCTGAAAATAGTATTTAATGAGGCTCTTGTTCTTGCGGTGGTTGCTACTGCGGCGATCTTCATTTATACCCTTGGCACCTTTGATATAAGCCTTGGAGCATCAACGCTCTTTGCAGCCACTATGGGGGTCATGACCTATAACAAGACTCAGAGCCTTATTTTGATGATCGTCACGATATTCGCAGTGGGTATCACAGCTTCACTGCTGAATTCGGTTTTAGCCTCGGTTTTTCATATACCTCCCTTCGTGACAACTGTTGCCATGATGTCGGTTCTTTCAGCTCTCTCGGCACAGATCATCACAAGCTATGGAGGAGCTCTTGGCGGAATAAGTATTCCCAGCGAAGTTGTAAAGCCCTTTGACAACATAGGTTTTAAGGCAATGCTTTTAATAGCCTTTTTTGCCATATGCTTCTTTGTATTCCAGTTTACGAAGGCCGGAAGAAGGATGAAATTTGTGGGCGGAAATCCAATTTGTGCAGAGCTTACAGGAATAAAGGCAAGTAAATATACGATCCTGGCCTTTGTGATGGCGGGAATTGGAATCGGCCTCGGAGCATTTTTGACACTTTGCTATACCCCATCGGTTACTACTACAACAGCATCTAGTATAGGAATGAATATCTTTATTGCGATCGTTTTCGGAGGAATGCCAATCTCAGGAGGTGCAAGAAGTAAGATTTACGCGGCACTTATCGGTGGCTTCTCATATATTTTGCTGAATGACATCCTTGAGATAGTCATAGACAGCAGCGCAGCATACGGCATCACACAGGTGATCAGTGCAGTCTTTTTCCTGGCGGTGGTTTATGTAACCGGCATGAATTACAGGACAGCACTGTTACCAAGATAAAGGAGGAAAATATTATGAACAAAAAACTTACAAAAGTGATCGGACTTATCATGGCCGGGGCCATGACGGTGATGGCAGGATGCGGAAATTCGGCACCTGCTGCACAGGGCAGTGCTGATAACGCAGCACCGGCACAGGAAGCTGAAACAACTACTCAGCCTTCCGGCAAAGCCAAGAAAATCGGAGTGCTTGTAGCAGATGTCAGCGGTGAGGAAGCCCTGGGATTTAGAAATTACTATGAGAAGTATATTCAGGAAAACTATGATGTTACCTTTGATTACACTGATGCGCTGGCAAGCGCTGAAGACGAGAAGGCTGCTATTGAAAAATTTGCATCAAAGGGATATGACGCAGTTATCTCTTTATCCAGCAGCGACAGAGCACAGCAGATTGAGACCTGCGAGCAGTATGGCCTTTACTATGCAATAGCTTCAGGAGTTCTTGATGAAGAGCAGTATGAAAAATACAAAGGTTATGAGCACTTCGTTTGCCAGATCGGACCTTCAAATGCCACTGAATTTGAGGCAGGAAAAGCTATGGGCGAGTATTTTAAAAATCAGGGAGTAAAGAAGGTGGCTCTCTATGGCGCTTTCATTCCAAATCCTATGCACGTTTTCAGAGCAGCCGGTATTCTTACGGGACTTGGTTGTACCTACGGCGGAGCAAATGACATGGGAGCGATCGTGGGACAGATTTTTCAGGATCAGGGAATTGATCTTTCAAAGGTTTCCGGCGATGTTGAACTTGTTGCATACCTTCAGGGATATGGCGATACAACAACAGATGAGCTTGGTGCAGCTATTCAGAAGACTCCCGAGGCATTCCTTTCAGTTGGAATGGCAACTACATTCTTTGCACAGACACTTTCACAGGAAAATATACCTTTTGCCGATATTGATTCCTTTACTGCCATGAACAGTCAGTCAATGGAGAGTGGAAGTCTTAAATATCTTGCAGGTAAGTATTCATCATCTATCGGACCTGTATTTGCGCTGGTTTCAAATGCGATTGACGGAAATCTTATCAGAAATGATGAGGGAAATGCTGTATCGCTCAATCAGGGCTATCTGGTAGCAACAGACAAGGCAACATTTGATGAGTATTTTGTCAATGACAACGGTGATTCACCCATCTACAGCAAAGAGACACTTGATAGCATTATCGGAAGTCAGGTCACCTACCAGGATGTAAAGAGCCTTGTAGAGAGTAAGTAATACAGAGTAATAAGGAGATTAGCTATGAGTACCCCGAAGAGAATCGTAAACGCACTGGCCATACCGGTTGTAACCCTTGTGGTTTTGCAGACTCTTTGCCTGTTAAATGGACAGAGTGTGATTTCAAATATGAAAAGCTTTGACAATTTCATAGTTTATACAGCTATTGTGATGATCACAACCATGGCTCTTTCCATAAATCTGAACAGCGGAAGATTTGATTTCTCCCTGGGATCAATGGCCGGTCTGTCATCTATCATAGGGGCAAAAATAACCTATGGGATTCTCTCCGGGGGAAATGGCTCTGCACCGCTGATGCTTTGTATATCCCTTGTTGCAGGAGTGATACTTGGACTAATATCGGGTCTTACATATTGCACATTAAGACTGCCTCCCATCATAGTCTCACTGGGAGTAACGCTAGTGTATGAGGGAATTATGTACACAATAACCGGTGGCAAATATGTTATGAGTGAAGTTCAAAATCCTTCAATGTCCGCTCTTACAGGAACCTGGGTCTATGCAGCATTGATAATAGCGGCAGTCCTTGCATTTATGATAATTACTTTTGATAAAACGGCCTTTGGATATGACTACAACGCACTTAAGTCGGGACAGAAGGTGGCTGTGGCTACAGGTATCAATGAGGTAAAAAACACTCTGATCTGTTATGGGATCAGTGGAGGCCTGATGGGTATAGTGGGAACACTTAATGCGGCCAGAAATACGACAATAAATGGAGGTCAGCTCAATTTTGGCAGTATAGCCATCATGTTTACAGCATTTCTCCCTATGTTTATCGCAGGATATATCGGCAGATTCACAAACGAGAAGATTGGCTTTCTCCTGGCGGCTGTTTGCATGTCACTTTTAAATTCTACCTTTGCTGTATTCTCAAACTCAGTGAATGCAACGATGCAGTCAATTATAAATGCAGTATTGCTGGTTGTTTTCCTTATTTACCTGAACAACAATGATTTGATAAAGAGAGTATTGAAAGCATGAAAGACTTAAGACTATTGAAAAAAGCAACGGCTCTTTTCCCAAGGTTAAATGAAAAAGAGATTGCTGTAGCCGAAACAGTAAGTATTACAAGGGACGGCAAGGGAATAAAGAAAAAAAGTCTCCGGGATTTCAGGACTATGTCACTAAAAAAAGGTGATGAGGTCATCCTTGACTTTGGCGGACATCTGGTTGGATATCTTTCTCTTGATTTTAAGAACATAGGAGCTCATGCAGATGCTCCGGTGCTCTTAAGAGTACGCTTTGCCGAAAGAGAAGTAGAGCTGTTTGAGGATGCATCAGAATACAGTGGCTGGGTAAGCGCATCATGGATACAGGAAGAGCTGGTAAAGGTGGATGTGGTCCCCGGAAGGCTGGACTTTGACAGACGATATTCATTCAGATTTGTAAGGATTGAGGTTATGGATATCAGTTCAAGATTTGACCTTCAGATTTCCGAAGCTTGGGCCAAGGCCGTCACTTCTGCCAGAGATACGGATCTTTTACCCTATGAGGCGGCAGATCCCTTGGACAGAGAGATGGACAAGGTGGCTGTAAAAACTCTCAAAGATTGCATGCAGACAGTGTTTGAGGATGGACCTAAAAGAGACAGAAGGCTGTGGATAGGAGATCTTAGGATACAGGCTCTGGCCAATTATGAAACCTACAGAATGAATGATATGGTCAAATCCTGCCTATACCTGTTCGGTGCGCTTACTCAGGAGAATGGAAGAGTCGGAGCCTGCGTATTTTTGGAGCCTGAGCCTGAAGTAGACGACACCTGTATGTTTGACTATTCTCTGTTTTTTGTGGTCATTCTCAGGGATTATTACAGAAAGACAGGTGACCAGGAGGCGCTGGAGGATCTGTGGCAGGTATGCCGCAGACAGATCAGTCTTGCCAGAGAGGGCCTTGACCAACACTATGTAGTAAAGGACCTTGACGTTCTTGGCTGGTGCTTTGTGGACTGGAATCTGGAGCTGAATAAACAGGCAAGTGCGCAGGGGATATTCCTGTACGCGCTGGAGGCAGCAATTGAGCTTGCCGAGCAGGTCGGAGATGTGCTCTCAGAGGAAGAGTATGCTGATCTTTACAACAAAGTAAAGGATGCAGCCAATACTTTTTTATATGATGAAAAAATGGGCATGTACGTAAGCGGGAAAGACAGACAGATCTCCTTTGCATCTCAGATATGGATGATACTTGGAAATGCCGTTGAAGGTAGTGCTGCACTCAGGCTTTTGGAAAGACTAAATGGCTGCGACAGTGCTGTTAAAATGGTTACTCCTTATATGTATCACAACTATATAGATGCACTTATTAAGCTTGGCAGGAAAGAAGACGCTCACAATCTTATGAGACAGTACTGGGGCGGAATGATCAAAAACGGTGCAGACACCTTCTGGGAGCTGTATAATCCCGAAAATCCGGACGAGTCACCTTACGGAGGAACCATTGTAAACAGTTATTGTCATGCCTGGAGCTGTGGCCCGGCGTATTTTCTCAGGAAATACTTTGCTTAATACTTTGAAAGAAGAGAGTTTGATATGACATTTGATAATTATGAAATCGATTATACCGGGAATCCGTTTTTTCTTGACGAGAGTGCCATAAATTGGGTAAAAGAGACCTTTGAGGACATGAGCCTTGAGGAAAAATGCGGACAGGTTTTTTGTCCTATGGGATTTAGCAGTGAAGATGAAGTTCTTCGCGGAATCGTCAGTGGAATTGGTGTTGGCGGGATGATGTACAGAAGTGGGAGAGCAAAAGAGATTCAGGATACTCACAGAAAAATACAGTCAATGGCCAAAATTCCGCTTTTATTAGCCGCTAATACGGAGAGTGGTGGAGATGGACTGGCGGTAGAGGGGACATCTTTTGGCAAGCCCATGGCAGTTGCAGCAACTGCGGATCCTGAAAACGGCTACAGGATGGGGTATGTTGCATGTAGGGAAGGGGCAGCACTGGGACTAAACTGGTCTTTTGCTCCTATCGTGGATATCAACAGAGACTTTCATAATCCGATAACAAACGTCAGGACCTTTGGCGATGACCCGGAGAAGATAGTTTCCTTCGCTTCACGCTATATGGATGGTGCAGATGAAAATAATGTTGCCGTGTCAATAAAACATTTCCCCGGAGATGGAATAGATGAAAGAGATCAGCATATCCTTACCAGTGTCAATTCTCTGTCTGTAAAAGAGTGGGATGACAGCTTTGGATATATCTATAAAAGTCTTATAGACAAGGGAGCAAAGACTGTAATGGTGGGCCATATTGCCCAGCCGGCTTATGTAAAAGAGATTAACAATAATGCTGACAGAAGAAGCATGTTGATGCCGGCATCTCTTTCTAAGGAACTTCTTGGAGGTCTTCTCAGAAAACGTCTTGGCTTTAATGGCCTTATAACCACAGATGCCACACCCATGGTAGGATTTACCAGTGCAATGCCCAGAAATATTGCCATACCGACTGCCATAGAAAACGGCTGCGACATGATTTTGTTCAACAAGAGCCTTGAAGAAGATTACAGTTTCATGCTTGAGGGTATTGGCAGTGGTTTGTTGTCCGTAAAAAGACTTGATGAGGCAGTGCTGAGAATCCTTGCAACAAAGGCATCCCTGGGGCTTCATGAGAAACAAAAAAACGGAAGTCTTGTCCCTATGGAAGAAGAGTTATCAGTTGTTGGCTGCAGCAAACACAGAATGTGGGCAAAAGAGGTAGCTGATAAGGCTGTCACTCTTGTGAGGGACGAGAAAGCTCTTTTGCCGTTAAGTCCGAAGAAATACCGGAGGATATACCTAAATGTGATCGACAAGGAAATGAACCCGGAGAGCGCATTTGTAAGGATGTGGAAGGATAAGCTGGAAGCAGAAGGGTTTGAAGTTACGGTAAGGGACAGACGTGTTAAAATTGTCCCGGCTGATTTTATGGATCCGGCATCACTGCCTGATGAGAAGAAGGCTCTTTTACATGAGATGTACAGAAGTGTTGCTGAGATGAAGGAATCCTTTGATCTGTATCTATATGTCTGCAATATGGAAAATGCTTCAAATAACACTACTTTGCGACTCAACTGGAACGTAGTGTTTGGGCTTGGAGATGATGCGCCCTGGCATGCATCAGAAATACCTATGATGATGATATCGACTTCGTATCCATATCATCTGTTTGATGCTCCCATGATCGGGACTTATATTAATTCCTACAGCGCAGGTGCGGATTTTGTCGATGCAACTGTAGAGAAAATAATGGGCAGATCTGAGTTTATGGGAGTAAGTCCCATTGATCCCCTGTGCGGAAAGGATTACATCTGATATGAAATATAAGGCCATAATTTTTGATCTGGACGGAGTTATCTGTTTTACCGATGAATACCATTATCTTGCTTGGAAGGAGCTGGCAGATGAGCTGAATATTCCCTTTGACAGGACTATCAATGAGAGGCTAAGGGGCGTCAGCAGAATGGATTCTCTTGAGATCATACTGGAGAAATATTCAGGACCTGAGTTCTCAAAGGATGAAAAGGAAAAGTTCGCCGGAAAAAAGAACGACATCTACAGAAAGAGTCTTGAAAATATGTCTGAAAAAGACCTCTCAGAGGAGGTCAGAGAGACGTTAAAGGAGCTTAGAAACAGGGGACTTAAGCTTGCCATCGGATCTTCGAGCAAAAATACCAAGTTCATATTAAAACAGATCGGGCTGGAAGGTTTCTTTGACGCCATAAGTGATGGCACCAATATCACAAGATCCAAACCCGATCCGGAAGTGTTCTTAAAAGCTGCCCAGTTCCTTGCAGAAGAGCCGAAGGACTGCCTTGTTATAGAAGATGCTGAAGCCGGCATAGATGCTGCGGTATCGGGCGGTTTTTACAGCGCCGGTATCGGGAGCGCAGAAAGCTATGGAAAGGCCACATATCATTTAGAGAGCTTTAAGGACATTCTAAAGTATGTTTAATGGTAAAGTTTCTCTTTTGCCACAGGAAGTGCCTATGAAAAATAAAAACAAAATCAGCAGCGAAGGGATTAGAAAATAAGAAGGAGCAGATATAGAGGTTTTGCGACCTCTATATTTTTTTATAAAAAAGTGTTGACTCTAACGTTACGTCATGGTTTAAGCTATAGTTACACGTGAAGGAGATGAAAGCCATGAAGACAGTAAATGAAGTAAGTAAGCTGACAGGAGTGAGTATACGCACTTTACAGTATTACGACCAGATAGGACTCTTAAAGCCGGCGGAATACACAGAGTCCGGCTACAGGCTGTATGACGATGCAGCACTGGAGAAATTGCAGCAGATTTTACTGTTCAAGGAGCTGGAGTTTCCGCTTAAAGACATAAAAGAAATAATAAACAGATCTGATTTTGACAAGACGAAGGCACTGGAACAGCAGATTGAACTTCTGGAACTAAAGAAGGAGCATATTGAGAATCTGCTGAATCTATGCAACTACCTTAAAACGAGAGGAGTGAGAAAATTGGATTTTACAGCATTTGATAGTAGTAAACTCGAGGAATACTCAAGAAAAGCCAAAGAGCAGTGGGGACAGACTGCTGCTTATAAAGAGTACGAGGAAAAAAGTAAAAACTGGACTAAAGAAGATAGAAGCAACATGATGGCTGATTTTTCCAAACTCTTTGAGGAGTTCGGTACCATGAAGGATATGGATCCCGCTTCCGCAGAGGTTCAGGCTCAGGTAAAGAGAGTTCAGGATTTTATTACAGAGAACATGTATACCTGTACTAATGAGATTCTATACAGTCTCGGAACCGGCTATGCAAGCGGCGGAGAATTCACCCAGAACATCAACAAGATGGGCGGTAAAGGAACCGCAGAATTTGTCTTTCGGGCAATAAAAATTTATTGTGGGCAGTAGTAAACAATAGCTGCAAATGAACTGATATATTTTTGGTTGTCTATCCGCCGCAAAGGTGCTAATCTTGTAAGGTAGCGGTAACCGTTTGGGGCAAAATCAGCATGGTTACTGCTTAAGTCGCAAGAAGCGGGAGGATAGATCAGTATGGATCAGTATTTGAGCGAGTCAGTGGGGGTAAATAGTCTGGGGGACTTAAATCACCTATACCATAAGCTTTTGGATAAGGTAAGAAGTGTTGAGACCAAGGCAGAGCAGAAGGCACAATTGGAGCAGGAACTAAGTGAAGCCAGGGATACCTTAAGCGTAAGGTTCCTTATGCCGATTGTCATGGCTCTTAAGTTCACATTATATGCGGGAATTCCGTTCATTGTAGTGTTCTTTATTCTGG
Organism: Butyrivibrio sp. DSM 10294; assembly: GCF_028539135.1. Classification (NCBI taxonomy): domain Bacteria; kingdom Bacillati; phylum Bacillota; class Clostridia; order Lachnospirales; family Lachnospiraceae; genus Butyrivibrio; species Butyrivibrio sp. DSM 10294. The sequence continues at coordinate 27,382 of NZ_JANSWL010000048.1, forward strand.
CAGCCTGCATCAAAAATGCAGATGGAGTCAGATATTTCACAGTGTATGACCACTGGTACGGATCAGCGCCGTCTCTTCATTGGCTGTCGGATCTGCTGCTCAAGTTCGGCGATACCTGTGGCGTAGTAGGTAAGATTTTGGCCATAGTTATCGGGGTGATCGTATTCTTTTTGATTCCGGCAATTGTGGTTCTTTTACCACTTTCTTTGATCGGCGCCATTATTATCACTGTGCATGCATGCAACCAGGCAAGGACCACCGTTGAGCATGTTCCCGGAAAGGTTGAGAACCTGGGAAATGAGATTGACGATATTATTGATGAAATAGCACCCGGGATGTCATTTGTACCACCGGATTACAGGTACAGCGATGCACTGGAATTCATCTGCAGAGCATTTGATAATCACAAGGCTGACAGTCTGAAAGAAGCTCTTTTACAATATGATGATTATGCACATAAATGCAGACTGGAGCTGGGACAGCAGGAAATGATCGGTAGGCTTAACACCGCTATTGATATGATCCAGGAGCAGAATGACAAGCTGGATTCAATCCATTCAGAAGTAAGAAGCGTAAATAGCAAAGTAAATTGGCTCATGTGGTTATGAAGAGGCTGCTTATTATGTTTTTTAAAAAGAAAACAGAAAAGAAAACCTACGATAAAGAAAACAAGAAACCGGTGATCAAGGCCAGCATCTGTAACGGAGAGCAGGTCGCAGGATTTCGGGATGTGCATACGGGAACATTTGAGGAAGTTATGCTTATCAGGGATTCAGAGGATCTGTTCCGGTTCAAAAATGAGTACGGAATCACTGAGGATATAGAGAAAATATATTAAGTAAATTCATTAGACAAAAGTCCTTTATCTTACAAGGCCTAAGCAGGCCAGGTAGTGATGAAGGATTTTTCTTGATTTGGCATATATTTGTGCGCTAAAGCAACGATTGCCATAGAACTCCATGCCACTTATAATGTTGCTAAATTCTGGAAAAAGTATTTTGTATTGGAGGAAAAGATATTTATGAATCATCAATATTATAGTACCTCTGCGAGAAAAACCCTTCCGTCAGGTTGGGGATGAATCGCTTAGCTTTTTTGCTTTTTGTATTTCCCAGACTTCATGTATTTTCTCTTGTGTTCTTCAGTCCGCTGCTCTTCAATGTACTTTTTGACAGTTTCCATGGGAACTGAGCCTGTGGTTGCACAGAAATAGCTGGCGCTCCAGAAAGGCGAATCGCCCCACAAGTATTTCTCTAACTGAATGCGATCCTTTGTTGTATCCGTCCATAATAAAGCTCCTAAAAGCACCCCTCAAAAGAACATTTGTTTTGATATATGCTTTGATATGTGCTATAATACATAGTATAAACTTCTGTGAAAGGAATGATAACTGTGTACAGGACGAGGCAGTACAGGATTAACAGCACACATACTCTTTACAGCTACTGTCGTGATATCTGCGGTGCATCCGCAAGGCTGTACAACAGGGCTAACTTCATTCTAAGGCAGTACTCATCAGCTGTTAAAGC